>USMP01000082.1 GCA_900555795.1 uncultured Eubacteriales bacterium | reverse complement strand
TCAGAAGCCAAAATTCTAAAATTTAAAAATATAAAAATAAAAATATTTATAATATGAAAATAATTGTTTATAATTGTCAAAACAAGTATAGATTTATAAGATTGTGCCGAAAATTAAAAAATGAGAAAATGAACAAAAATCAATTATGCTCTTGCAAAATATGAATTACTCATGTATGATAGTTGCACATCTTCACAAAAACTTTGCATGAAAGGGAGAAACGTTATGAAGAAGCTTTTTTCACTCTTGCTTACCCTGACCATGATTCTGGCTCTGGCCGCCTGCTCAGGCGGCGGAAAGACCGAACTGACCTTCACCACCGGCAGCGACCAGGGTACATACTACGGCTTCGGGAGTGTGCTGGCCGGCCAGATCAGCGACCGGACCGAAACCGCCGTCACCGCTATTGTGGGAAAGGGCTCCAAGGCCAACATTGAGGCCATGGAGACCGGGGACGCCCAGCTGGGCTTTGTCCAGTCCGACGTCATGGCCTACGCCTACAACGGCACCAACCTGTTTGAGAAGAAGATCGAGGGCTTCTCCACAGTGGCGGCCCTGTACATGGAGCAGGTCCAGATCGTCACCCTGGACCCCGCCATCAAGACGGTGGCGGATCTGGCTGGCAAGGCTGTTTCCGTGGGCGAGTCCGGCTCCGGCGTGTACTTCAACGCCCTGGATGTGCTGGGCGCCTATGACCTGACCCTGGACGATATCGACGCCCAGTACCTGTCCTTCGGCGACAGCACCGAGGCCATGCAGGACGGCAAGATTGACGCCGCCTTCATCGTCTCCGGCGCCCCCACCACCGCCGTCACCAGCCTGGCGGCCACCCGGGATGTATACATCGTGGAACTGGACGACCAGCACATTGAGGACCTCATCGCCACCTCCCCCTACTACAGCAAGAATGTGATTCCCGCTGCGGCCTATGATCTGGACGCCGACGCCACCACCGTGGCGGTGGGCGCTGTGATCATCGCCCGGGACGACGTCAGCGAGGACGCTGTCTATGATGTGGTCTCCGGCATTTTTGAGAGTGTGGACACCCTGGGCCACGACAAGAAAAACGAACTGAGCCTGGAGTTTGCCGCCTCCGTCACCGCTGTGCCCTACCACGCCGGCGCGGCCAAGTATTTTGCGGAGAAGGGCATGACCGTCCCCACCAAGTAAAGGGGATTCTGGCACAGCAAGCAGCGGACTGCGGCGGAAAGGACCCGCCGCAGTCCCTTGTGTTCTCAAGCCCCGCCAAAATACTGTTAAGAGGAGAGAGCCTATGAGCCTTTGGAAGAAAAGACAGGACCCCGCCCCGGCAGTTTTGCCGGAGGAGCAGGACTTCTCCGCCGTCGGCACCGCCGCCGACGTGGAGGAGGTCATGAGAAAATATGACCGGGAGAGCAACGTCCGCGTCTGGGAGGGGACGCCTAAGCGGATCGTCCGTCTGCTGATGACGGCGGTCTCCCTCTACTGCCTGTACCTGACCCTTCTGGACAAGAGCCAGGCGGAGTTCCGCCTGACCATGTTCCTGGGGCTGATGATCGTCATCGGCTACCTGAATTTCCCTGCCCGGAAGGGCCATGTCCGGGTAAACCAGCTGCCCTGGTATGACATCCTCATCATGGCGGCGGGGTCCGGCGTATTTTTCTACTTTGCCGCCAATGTGCAGGAGATTTTGCTGACGGACTACAACAAGCTGTCCAAGGACGCTGTTATGCTGACCCTGGCGGCAATCGGCATCCTGGCCCTGGTGGAGCTGTGCCGCCGCAGCGTGGGCATTCCCATCCTCTGCGTGGTGGGGGTGCTGCTGCTCTACACCTTTTCCAATGTCCGGGCAGGCAAGGTACTCTACGACCTGTTCTACACCACCCACGGCGTCATGGGCACCCCCATCAGCGTCTGCCAGAAGTACATCGTGGTGTTCATCATTTTCGGCGCCTTCCTGGAGCGCACGGGAATCTCCAATTTCTTTATCAACCTGGCCAACTGTGTGGCGGGCTCCTCCGCCGGCGGGCCCGCCAAGGTGGCGGTGATCTCCTCCGCCCTCTGCGGCATGGTGTCCGGCTCCTCCGTGGGCAACACCGTCACCACCGGCTCCGTTACCATCCCCATGATGAAGCGCACCGGCTATCGGGGCGAGTTTGCCGGGGCGGTGGAGGCGGCGGCCTCCACCGGCGGCCAGATCATGCCCCCCATTATGGGGGCCGCCGCCTTCCTCATGGCGGAGTATACGGGTATCCCCTACGCCCGCATCGCCCTGCTGGCCATTCTGCCGGCGGTGCTCTACTTCACCGGCATCTACATCGCCGTCCACCTGGAGGCCAAGAAGCTGGGGCTGCGGGGCCTGGGAAAGGATGAACTGCCCCGGTTCCGGGTCCTGGTGAAAAAGATTTACCTGCTGCTGCCCCTGGTGGTGCTGGTGGTGCTGGTGTCCAACGGCACCCGCACCATGCAGTCCTCCGCCGCCATCGCCATCCTTGTTACCGTGGCCGTGGGCCTGGTGAACACCATTGCGGGCCGTGTGACCAAAAGCGGGGATACCTCCGACCACCTCACCTTTGGGAAAATTATTGACGCGCTGGAGGCTGGAGCCAGGGGTACCATCACCGTGGCCGCCGCCTGCGCCATGGCGGGCATTGTGGCCGGGTGCATCACCTCCACGGGCCTGGCCAGCAAGCTGCTGCGGGCCATTGTCTCCGTCTCCGGCGGCGTGACCATCATCGCCCTGGTGCTGACCATGGTCTGCTGTATTGTGCTGGGCATGGGGGTGCCCACCACCGCCAACTACTGCATTATGGCCTCCACCTGCGCCCCCATCCTGATGAGCGACGCCATCGGCGTGGAGATGATTGCCGCCCACTTCTTTGTGTTCTACTTCGGCATTGTGGCGGACATTACGCCGCCGGTGGCCCTGGCGGCCTATGCCGGCTCCGCTATTGCCAAGGCCCCGCCCATGAAAACGGCGGTGAATGCCACCCGTCTGGCCATCGCCGCCTTCATTGTGCCCTATATCTTTGCCCTGAACCCCGCCATGCTCCTTGTAGATACCGTGTGGTATGAGGTGGTGAACATCGTCCTGACGGCGCTGCTGGGCATTTTTGGCCTGGCGGCGGGCCTGGGCGGCTATGTGTTCCGGCCAATGAAGTGGTGGGGCAGGCTGCTGTGTGTGGCGGGCGGCCTGGGAATGATGATCCCCGGCCTGGCCACGGACGTGGTGGGCCTGGTTCTGGTGGGCGGCGTGTGCCTGATGGACTACCTGGCTGTGAAAAAGGTCGGCCGGTAGGCCCCCGTCCTCGGAAACGGCGAAGCGCCGGACGGCCGTCAAGCAGGCGGCGGGAGGCTGGAGTTTGCCCGCCCCTTCTCCAGAAGGGGCGGGCAAAAATTTTTCCGCACCGCCGGGGGACGGGGCGCATAAACTGAGAAAAAAGGAGGTATCCTCATGCCCATTATCTATCTCAGCCCCTCCACCCAGGAGAGCAACATGTATGTCACCGGCACTGGCAGCGAGGAGTATTGGATGAACCGCCTGGCGGACGCCATGATCCCCTATCTGAACAGCTGCGGCATTCGTTACACCCGCAATACGCCGGATATGACCGCCGGCAGTTCCATCCGCCAGGCCAACCAGGGCTGGTACGACTTCTACCTGGCGCTCCACTCCAACGCGGCGGGGGCGGGGAACTACGGGAACGTGCGGGGAATCATCGCCTTCTACTACCCCACCAGCACCCAGGGCCAGCAGGCCGCCCAAATTTTTGTCAACAACCTGCGCAATATCTACCCGGAGCCCAACCTGGTGTACACCCGGGCCACCACCACCCTGGGGGAGGTGCGGGACTCCCGTTTTCCCGCCGTGCTGTTGGAACTGGGCTACCACGACAACTACGACGACGCCCGCTGGATTGAGAGCAACATTGCGGAGATCGCCCGGAACCTGGTGCTGAGCCTTACAGACTACTTCGACATCCCCTTCATCTGGCCCACGGACCCCTGGGAGGCCACAGTCCGGGTGGGAGGCGGCACCCTGAACCTCCGCAGCCGGCCGGAGAGCTCCGCCTCCATCATCGCGAACATTCCCGACGGGGCCCAGGTGCGGATCTATGGCCGGTATGGGGACTGGTATGTGGTCCGCTACGGCGACTATGTGGGATACGCCTCGTCGTCCTACATCCGGTAAGGCCCGGGGCTGGAAGAGGCTTTTCACGCCCCCGGATTTGTGGTATACTATCACCACTACAACGCCCGCAGGGGCGGAGAGGGATGGAGAGCGCCATGACCCGAGAGGAACTGCTGGAAAAAGCCAATAGCCTACCTCTGGCCCCGGGGGTATACCTGATGCACGACAAGGCGGGGACGATTATCTATGTGGGCAAGGCCAAAAAGCTGAAAAACCGGGTGAGCCAGTATTTTCAGGCCGGCCATGGCCATAACCTGAAGACCCAGGCCATGGTGGGCCAGGTGGAGGACTTTGACACCATCATCGTAGGCAGCGAGTTTGAGGCGCTGGTGCTGGAAAATGCCCTCATCAAGCAGCATATGCCCCACTATAACATCCTGCTCAAGGACGATAAGGGCTACCCCTTTGTCCGTCTCAGCCGGGAGGCCTATCCCCGCTTTACCCTGGTGGGCAGGGTGGCCAGCGACGGGGCCCGGTATTTTGGCCCCTTCGGCGGACGCCAGGAGACCCGCTCCGCCCTGGAGGCCATTGCCGCCGCCCTGCGCCTGCCCACCTGCCACAAGCAGTTCCCCCGGGATATCGGCAGGGAACGGCCCTGCCTGAACCACCATATGGGCCGCTGCGACGGCTTCTGCCGGCCGGAGATGACGGCGGAGGAGTACAACCGCCGGATGGATCTGGCGGTGCAGCTGCTGGAGGGCAAGCTGCGGGTGGTGACGGAGGGGCTGGAGGCGGATATGCGCTCCGCCGCCGAGGAGATGCGCTTTGAGGAGGCCGCCGCCCTGCGGGACCAGATCCAGGCCATCCGGGTGCTGGGCAAGCGGCAGAAGGTCATCGCCGGCATCTGTGCCGATACCGACGTATGGGGCGTGTACCTGGGGGCCAAGTGCTGCTATGCGGTGCTCCACTATGAGGAGGGGCAGCTGACGGGCCGGGAGGCGGAGTTGTTTTCCCCTGCCCTGGGAGAGAGGGAGGCCGAGGCCCTCTCTGCTCTGCTGCTGCAGTACTATGCCGGCCGGAGCGTGCTGCCCCGGGAGATCTGCATCCCTGTGGCGGTGGAGGACCAGGAGGTGCTGGAGCAGCTGCTCACGGAGAAGGCGGGCCGCCGGGTGGCGTTGCGGGTGCCCCAGAGGGGGGAGCGGGTCCAGGTGCTGGCGATGGCCGCCGACAATGCCAAGGAGGAGGCGGAGCGCCAGACCACCGCCCAGGAGCGGGTGGACAAGACCCTGGAACTGCTGGGGAAGCTGCTGGGCCTGGCCCGGACGCCGGAGTGGCTGGAGTCCTACGACATCTCCAACACCGGCGGGGAGGATATTGTGGCCTCCATGGTGGTGTTCCGGGGTTCCAGGCCCGCCAAGGAGCGCTACCGGCGCTTTCGCATCCAGTCCCTGGCCGGCCGCCCCGACGACTACCGGAGCATGGAAGAGGTGCTGACCCGGCGCTTCACCCGCTATATGGAGCAGGACAAGAAGTTTATGCCCCTGCCGGATGTGCTGCTTATCGACGGCGGTGAACAGCACGCGAAGGTGGCCCGCCGGGTGACGGAGCACTTCGGCCTGGCCCTGCCCATCTTCGGCATGGTGAAGGACGACCGCCACCGCACCCGGGCGCTGATAACGCCCGAGGGCCGGGAGATCGGCATCCAGGGCAGCCAGGCCGTGTTCTCCCTCATCGGCCGCATACAGGAGGAGACCCACCGCTTTGCCATTACCTACAACCGGCAGAGCCATGGCAGAAGCGTTCGGGGTTCCACCTTAGACGAGATTCCCGGTGTGGGGGAGGCCCGGCGGACAGCCCTCCTCAGGCGCTTCAAAAGCCTGAAGGCCATCCGCCTTGCCACGCCGGAGGAACTGGCGGAGGTGGTGCCCAGGCCTGCCGCCCAGGCGGTGTACGACCATTTCCATCCGGCGGAGGGTCTGGAGGAATAGGGCGGGAGCGGGGCATTGCGGTGAATGCTGGCAGATGCCGGGACGGAAAAGGACAAGCATAGAGGTGCCTGCCGGCTGATGGAGCGCCCCTGACAAAATGCAACAGGCACGAAAAGCACAACTCGCCGAGTTGTGCTTTTTTTGCTATGCAAAAGCATAGCAAAATGGCCATGTGCCGCTGAAAGCGGCACGGCCTTAAAATCCGGGCGCGTGGGCCGGGACGGCCCACATGCGCGTAAAATTTCATGCGCGTCGCTTTTTCCAATT
>USMP01000081.1 GCA_900555795.1 uncultured Eubacteriales bacterium | reverse complement strand
ATGGAGTTCAGGGTTGTGTTTTCGGTATACTCCTCCCACTCGGGCTTGTAGTCGTCGCCGGCGTCCTCGGGGCGGGGCTTCTGGCGGGACTTGTGCATGAGCATGACGATGGGGTAGTGGACGTAGTCGGAGTACTTCTTGATCAGCTCCGCCAGGCGGTACTGCTCCAGGTACTCGTCGTACTTGTTGTCGTCGGTGTTGGCCTTGATGTGGAGCACGATGTCGGTGCCAGCGCTCTCCTTCCCGCAGGGGGTGAGGGTGTACCCGTCCGCGCCGGAGGACTCCCAGCGCCACGCCTCGCCGCTGCCCCAGGCCCGGGAGGTGACGGTGACGGTGTCGGCCACCATAAAGGCGGAGTAGAAGCCCACGCCGAACTGGCCGATGATGTCGGTGTCGCTCTCGGGGATGCCCTCGGCCTGGGCCATGTCCTTCTTGAACTGGAGGGAGCCGCTTTTGGCGATGGTACCCAGGTTCTGCTCCAATTCCTCCTTCGTCATGCCCACGCCGTTGTCGCGGACGGTGAGGGTGCGCGCGGCCTCGTCGGGGATGAGGGTGATCTGAAGCGCGCTCCGGTCCAGCGCCGTGCCGCCCTCGGACAGGGCCTTGTAGGTCAGCTTGTCGATGGCGTCGCTGGCGTTGGAGATGATCTCACGGAGGAAGATCTCCTTGTGGGTGTAGATGGAGTTGATCATCAGATCCAACAGACGCTTGGACTCCGCCTTGAACTGCTTCTTTGCCATGTGGATGCCTCCTATATGAACTCATTTGTAATAACATAGCGTTAGCACTCCGAAGTTTTGAGTGCTAACGCTATGATAATCCTTCGTGCCCTTATTTTCAAGAGGTATTCATGGAAAGTTTACAAACAGCGGGCGTACGTGCAAAAATTCTTGCACGAGCGCTTGCATAACAGGGGCGGCAGTGGTACAATGCAGCTGTAATATGAAAGAAAACTTGCAAAGAGGTGCCGATCCATGTCCGATAAGCAGCAGCTTTACCGCTCCGAGCACGATTCCGTGGGGGAGCGGGCCGTTCCCAAAGACGTCTATTACGGGGTGCAGTCCCTGCGGGCGGCGGAGAACTTTCCCATCACGGGGCTGGGCATGCACCCGGAGATTATCAACTCCATCGCGGAGATCAAGAAGGCTTCGGCCATCACTAATTACGAGATCGGCCTTCTGGAGAAGCGGGTGGCCGACGCCATCGTGGCCGCCTGTGAGGAGATCGCCGCGGGCAAGCTCCACGAGGCGTTCATCGTGGACCCGATCCAGGGCGGAGCAGGTACCAGCCTGAATATGAACGCCAACGAGGTCATCGCCAACCGCGGCAATGAGATCGCCGGCGAAAAGCTGCTCCATCCCAACGACGACATCAACATGTCCCAGTCCTCCAACGACACCTTCCCCACCGCCATGCACATCGCCGCCGTCTGCGCCATCGAGGAGGACGTCCTCCCCGCCCTGGAGCGGCTGCGGGGGACCCTGGAGCGGCTGGAGCGGGAGAATGAGGACGTCATCAAAATCGGCCGCACCCACCTGCAGGACGCGGTGCCCCTGCGCTTTTCCCAGGAGATCAGCGGCTGGCGCAGCATGGCGGAGCACAGCGCGGCCATGCTCACCGCCGCCCTGGAGCCCCTGCGGGAACTGGCCCTGGGCGGCACCGCCGTGGGTACGGGCCTCAACTGCCCGGCGCTCTTCGCGGAGAAGAGCGCGGAGACCATCGCCTCCCTCACCGGCCACGCCTTCCGCACGGCCCCCAACAAGTTCCACGCCCTCACCAGCAAGGACGCCGTCGTCTTTGCCCACGGGGCCCTGAAGGCCCTGGCGGCGGATCTTATGAAGATGGCCAACGACGTGCGCTGGCTGGCCAGCGGGCCCCGCTGCGGCCTGGGGGAGATCACCATCCCCGAAAATGAGCCAGGCTCCTCCATCATGCCCGGCAAGGTCAACCCCACCCAGTGCGAGGCTGTCACCATGGTGGCGGTGCAGGTTATGGGCAACGACGTGGCCGTGGGCATGGCCGCCAGCCAGGGCAACTTTGAACTGAATGTGTTCATGCCCGTGTGCGCCTACAACTTCCTCCAGTCCGCCCGGCTGCTGGCGGATGTGATGGACTCCTTCAACAAAAACTGCCTGGCGGGGCTGCGGGCCAATCGGGAGAAGATGCAGGAACTGCTGGGCCGCTCCCTCATGCTGGTCACGTGCCTGACCCCCCACATCGGCTACGAGAACGCCGCCGCTGCCGCCAAGCTGGCCCACAAGGGGGGCCTGACCCTGAGGGAGGCGGTGCTCCGCTGCGGCTATCTCACGGCGGAGGAGTACGACCAGGCGGTTGATCCCCGCAAGATGGTATAACAGCCCCCGCGGCGGGAAGGAGCGGCCATGATACGGATTTTGATTGTAGAGGATGAAAAGCCCATTGCCGACCTGCTGGACATGTCCCTGACGGCGGCGGGCTACAGCTGTGACTGCCTGTATACGGGCACGGCGGCGGCGGATGCGGTGAATGAGAAGCGGTATGATCTGATTTTGCTGGATGTGATGCTGCCGGAGGTCAGTGGGTTTGAGCTGATGGAGTATCTGGCTCCCCTGGAGATCCCCGTCATCTTTATTACCGCCCGCAGCGCCGTGAAGGACCGGATCCGGGGCCTGAAGCTGGGGGCCGACGACTATATCACCAAGCCCTTTGAAATCGCGGAGCTGCTGGCCCGGGTGGAGACGGTGCTGCGCCGCTACCACAAGACCGAGAGCCGCATTGTGGTAGACGATGTGGTGGTGGACACCCAGTCCCGGGTCGTGACCCGCGCCGGGCAGGTGGTGCCCCTCACCGCCAAGGAGTACGCCCTGCTGCTGCTCTTCCTGCAGAACCGGAACATCGCCCTCTTCCGGGAGACCATCTACGAGCGGGTGTGGGAGAACGACTATATGGGCGACAGCCGCACCGTGGATCTCCATGTCCAGCGCCTGCGCAAGAAGCTGGGCTGGCAGGAGCGGATTGCCGCCGTGTACAAGGTGGGCTACCGCCTGGAGGTGCGGGAATGAAATTTGCCTGGAAGGTGACGCTGGCGACCCTGTGCATCCTGGTGCTCAGCTTCGGCGTGGGCAGCTATTTTCTGGTGTCCCTGTCCTTCCGGTCGGCCCTGGAGCGGGAACTGGACGTGGCCCAGGAGGAACTGCAGATGCTGCGCGTCACCTACGAGGCGGTGTGCCAGGGCAAGGGCGTCACCCTGGAGAATATGGACGACATGGGCTGGCGGGTGGACCGGGCGCTGGAGGAGATGCCCTCCTTTGCCAGCCACCGCTTCCAGATCCGCACCCTCTCCGGCCAGACGGTCTACTCCACCCTGGATACCGCCGGCGACCAGGAGCTGCTGGAGAGCATCGACGCGGGCTCCACCGGCTATGTCCTTCGCCGGGAGGCGCTGACGGGGAATACCCTGGTGCACTGCGCGGGCATGGTGTTCCTGCCGGACGGCCAGCTCTATCTGGAGACCGCCCGGGATATCAGCAGCCTCTTTGCCGACCGGGAGACCCACTACCGGGTCTACCGCTACCTGCTGCTGGCGGTGGTGGCGGTCAGCGGAGGGCTGCTGTTCCTGCTGGCCAGCTGGTTGACCCGGCCGGTGCGGAGCCTGGGCCGGGCCGCCACCCAGCTGGCCCAGGGGGACTACCGCCAGCGCGCCGCCGCCGTGGGCAGCGACGAACTGAGCGAACTGGCGAAGAACTTCAACCGCATGGCGGAGGCCATTGAGAAAAACGTGCAGGAACTGGAGGAGGCAGCCCGGCGGCAGGAGGATTTCACCGCCAGCTTCGTCCACGAACTGAAAACGCCCCTCACCTCCATCATCGGCTACGCGGACATGCTCCGCAGCCGGGAACTGAGCGAGGATCAGCGGGCCAAAGCCGCCGGCTACATCTTTTCCGAGGGCAAGCGGCTGGAAAACCTGTCCCTGTCCCTGATGAGCCTGCTGGCGGTGGACCACAGCGCTGCGGAGGCCCGGCCGGTGCGGATGCGGGAGCTGTGTGACGAGGCGGCGCGGATTGTCCGCCCGGCCATGGCCGCCCGGGATCTGCGGCTTGCCGTCCAGGCGGAGGAGGGGCTGCTCTGCGGCGATGCCTCCCTGCTCCAGACCCTGCTGCTGAACCTGCTGGACAACGCCAGAAAGGCGTCCTCCCCGGGCGGGGAGATCACCCTGGTGGGACAGGTGGTCCCCGCCGGCTACCGGCTGCGGGTGACGGACCGGGGCCGGGGCATCCCCGCCTCGGAGCTGAGCAAGATTACGGAGGCCTTCTACATGGTGGACAAGTCCCGCTCCCGGGCCGAGGGCGGCGCCGGGCTGGGCCTGGCGCTGTGCAAGCGGATCGTGGCCTTCCACCGGGGCGCCATGCGCTTTGCCAGCCGGGAGGGCCAGGGGACCACGGTGGATGTGATACTGGGAGGTGCCGGGGATGAATAAGTATCTGGCGGCGGCCCTGCCGGTGACGGTGCTGCTGGTGGTGCTGGCCTTTTTCCTGCCCGCCCAGCTGTCCCAGTGGAACGATCAGAAGCTGCTGGACGATCCGGTGGTGCTCCCGTCCACGGCGGGGGATCTGGCGGGCTTCGCCGAGGGCGTGAGCCTGACGGTACCGGAGAAGCTGCTCCTGCTGCGCTCCGGCCGGCTCTCCGCCATGGAGATTCCTCAGGAACTGGAGCAGCCCCTCATTATTCAGGAGGCGTCCTCCGCCCCGGCGGAGAAGGCCCCGGCGGAGGACGGGGAGGCGGACCTGGCGGAGCGGGAGGAGAAGAGCGCCCGGAAGTGGCAGGAGCGGGTGGAGAGCGCCTTGGGGGAGCTGCAGCAGCTCCAGCGCATGGGCGGCCTGCCCACCCTGTGGGGCGCCGACAGCGCCGTGGAGGTCACGGCCCGGGTCCAGACCCTGTATATGGAGCCGGAGACCCAGCGGGGGTTTTTGGTGGATGATATGACCCTCAGCTGCACACCCTATACTCTGGCCCTGGAACTGGATGACGAGACGGGGAAAGTCCTCTCCTTCACCCTCTGGTGGACCCGGGGCAACGCCCCCAGCTGGGGCGTCAGCGGGCCGGTCAGCTTCGGCAGCGCCTGGCGGGATTACTGGGGCATGGACAATGTGGACGGGTCCTG
Organism: uncultured Eubacteriales bacterium; assembly: GCA_900555795.1. Taxonomy (GTDB): domain Bacteria; phylum Bacillota; class Clostridia; order Oscillospirales; family Oscillospiraceae; genus Pelethomonas. Next base: position 1,251 of record USMP01000081.1, on the reverse strand, counting down.
GAGCGGGAAATCTGTGACCAGCATGCTCTCGGAGACGGAGATCCTGTTCCAGACCAACGGCGACTACACCTCCAGCGCGGAGGTGTCCTTCGCCTATGACACGGAATCCCTGCGGGTACCGCTGCACTGCTGGGCCATCAGCGGCCGGGGGTGCAGCATCCAGTGGAACCATTAAACCCATTGAGACGGCCGGGCGGTATGCCCGGCACAGCAAGGAGGACCCATAGCAATGAAACAATACCGCCGCCGGCGCGGCAGACTGCCCTATATTCCCCCTCTGGCTCTGGTGCTGCTGGCGGCGCTGGCCGCCGGCGCTGTCTGGCTGCTGGCGGGGCGCTCCTTTGGCGCGGATACGCCGGCGGAGCCTTCAACGCCCCCCGCTGTCCAGCAGCCGGACCAGCAGCCCCCGGCGGACCCGCCGGAGGAGCGCGTCACCACCGCCGCCGGCGTGGCCTGCGGCCCCGTGGAACTGGGGGCGGACGCCCTGTACGCCGGGGAACTGATCCTGGTAAACAACCAGACCTTCTACCACTTCCCCCAGGATCAGGAACTTTCCTGCATCTACCAGGAGAAGAGCGACAGCTACTATGTCCGGGACATGGAGGTCTACCTCTCCCCCGCGGCCATGGAACCTTTGAACCGGATGCTGGACGACTTTGTGGCCCAGGGGGGCAGCCGCACCATCAATGTGGTGGCGGGCTACCGGACGGAGGCGGTGCAGCAGCACCTCTTTGACCAGAGCGCGGAGCGCAATGGCCTGGACCACACGAAAAAGTACGTGGCCCAGCCCGGGGGCAGCGAGCACCACACGGGCCTGGCGGTGGACCTGTCCATTTACCACAGAGACGGTACCAGTTCCGACTACGACGGCACCGGGGAGTATGCCTGGATCAACGAGAACTGCGGCCGCTACGGCTTTGTGGTCCGCTATGAGCCGGGCAAGGAGGATAAGACCGGGATCTACGACGAGCCCTGGCACTTCCGCTATGTGGGGGTTGCCCACGCCGCGGCCATGGCGGAGCGGGGGCTCTGTCTGGAGGAGTATATAGATCTGCTGCGGGACTACCCCTTTGACGGGGAGCACCTGACAATTGACTGCGACGCGGGCAGCTATGAGGTGTGGTACTGCCCGGGGTCCACCGCCTATGTGCCGGAGACAGGGGAGTACACCGTCTCCGGGAACAATGTGGATGGGCTGATTGTCACCTGCAAAATTGGATAAAAGGACCCCGGCGGCTCAATTGAGCCGCC
>USMP01000080.1 GCA_900555795.1 uncultured Eubacteriales bacterium | reverse complement strand
CCCAGGGGGATTTTCCGCAAAACCCGCAGCAGCGCCACCACCAGGAACAGCCCAACCCCCGCCGCCACGGTAAAAATCAGCAGCCGGCTTGGAATGGCGGACACCTGGGTGGCCAGCACCTGCAGGTCCGGCTCCGCCACGGTAATGAGCACCCCCAGCAGGAAGGCCGCCGCCAGAGACACGGCCCCCCTCCTGAATCTGCTCATATAGACGCCTATGCCGTTTCCCATGGGGGTCATGGCCAGATCCACCCCCAGGGTAAAAATGCCCGTGCCTGCAATCAGCAGCAGTGCGCCGAAGCAAAACAGCACCATCGTCCCCGGCGTCAGGGGGGCGATGGTGATACTCAGCAGTAATACGATCGCGGTAATCGGCAGAACCGAGGCCAGGGACTCCTTCACCTTTTCCAGCAGCTGTGGGTTGATTCTCAAAATTTTTTCTCCTTTCCAATACCCCTCTTCCAACATTTCATATTTTTATTATATCGGATAAACCTGGTGGAATCCAGCACATTTCTTTGACTTTAACAGGATTTTAATATCCAGCATTTTCCAATTATGACAGAGGGAGCGTTCCCCCGCAATTTATGGGATATGCAGAGAGGCTGGCGCCTGAAGCAGGGGCAGCCCCCCTGGCCCCTCTCTGTGCGCGTAAAAGAGTCCCCGGGGCACAGAACGCTCCCCAGGCCCCCCACGCGGCAAAAAGCCGTACCGGAAGCGTCTGCTTCCGGTACGGCTCCCACCCGGCAGGGGCGGCAGAACTCCCGCCGTCCCCGCTGGCTTTTATCTGATTTATCGCTCCGCCGGCGCCGCCGCCCGCTCCTTATCCCGCTCAGCCGCGCCCTGCTCGATGCGTGCAATGGGTTTGCGCAGCACCGTCAGCAACAGCCCCGCGGCGATGCCGATGGGGATCATCATACACCGGTACATGGCGCTGTAGCCCGCCGGACTGGCCTTTCCCCGGTTGATGCTGTCCACAATGGACCCGGCCACGGAGGGCCCGGACAGGTAGCCCAGATCCGTACCAAAGTAGTTGGTGGCGGAGGCGGAGCCCCGCCGGGATTCCGGCACCGACTTGATAGCCAGCGCCTGCATGGCGGGCTGGCAGGCCCCGTATCCGAAGGCGGAGATAAAGGCCGCCACCAGGAACATCCACAGTTCCGTGGCCATGCTGATGACAAACATGGCCAGAGCGAAGCAGCACAGAGCCGGTAAAACCACCGCCCGGAACCCGTACTTGTCCATGAGCCGCCCCACCAGGGGTCTGCTGGCCAGAAGGGTTATGGGATTGACCGTGAAGAAGAGGCCGATGTTCTCCACCTGCCGGGTATCGGCGTAGATCACCAGGAAGGAGGAGATGGTGCAGTAGGCCATCGCCAAGGAAAACAGCAGGATGGCCGCCGGCAGGGATTCCACCGCCACCACGCTTTTCAGGGAGATCCGCAGCTTGCGGCCGGAGGACTTCTGGCCCCGGATGTTCAGCACCAGCAGTGAGGAGGCGGCCATGATGGCGCCCCCCACCAGAAAGGCCCGGTTATACCCGATGGCCCCCGCCAGTTCCAGACCCACTGTCGGCGCGATAGCCTGTATGGCGGCCTGTCCCAGGGAGAAGTAGCCGATGCCGGTGCCAATCTTGTCCGGCGGCAGGGCGGAGCCGGCGATGGCCAGAAAGCTGATGGTGGAAAAAGCCATGCCCGCGCCGTGGAGCAGCCGGAAGCAGATCATCATGGTCACATTGGTGGAGACACTGTAGCCCAAAAAGGCGGTCATGATCACCAGGACGGAGCCGAAGGTCAGGTACTTCTTGTTGAAGGTATCGATCATAGGGGCTGCAAACACCTTCAGAAGCAGCGCCGTCACAGCGAAGCTGCTGGAGACGAAGCCCACCATGGTGGCGCTGGCACCCATGGCGTTGGCATACTTGGGAATCAGGGTGTTCATCATAAATTGGCCCAGATTGGTGGCCATATTGGCGATGAGAACGCTGATGAACGTGGCGTTCCAGACCTTGTTGGGCACGGGGACGGGGACATGGGACTTCATAGACTGCTACACAACCTTTTCTATCAAATATGCCCCTGCCACTCCGGTGTCAGGCGGGGCTTTCATACCATTTTTTGCGCAGACGCCCTGGAGGCGGGTATAAAATCGGGCGGCTGGCCATGAAGGCGCAGTCCGCCCGATTGCGAGGGCACTCCGCAAAACTCCCAGTCCCGGCGTGTCCCTCTTTTTATTCCTTCGGTATCTCCCACGTCAGGCCAAACCGCTCCTCCAGCATCCGGGGCAGCTGGTCCTCCGTAAATTCCTCCTCGTGCCTGCCACTGGCGTCCCGCACCTTGAGGGTGGTCCCCGCGAAATTCAGGTAGCCATCCGGCCTGCGGAGGTTTGCCATGAGGCGGGAGCGGAAATGGCCGGTGGGCGAGGATGTCAGGGCCTGGCAGAGAGGCTCAAAGTCCTTGGCCAGGAAGGGCAGCGGGGCGAAGATGATTACGTTGCCCACCTCCCCCTGCTCGTTGAGACGGCGCTGGAGGTACCAGCCCTGCTCCGTTGGCTCCACCCAGTAGGTCTCGCCGTGCACAGTCTGCCGCTGCTCCGACACCTCCACGGCAAATGGCGCCATAGGGCCGCCCAGGCCTACGTCGCAGAGATACAGCTTTCCATCCAGCCGCACCAGCACGGCCCGGTGGGCCAGATTGCCCAGTTCCAGCCGGGTGGCAGCCACCCGGCACACACAGGCGTAGGCGTCAAATCCCAGGGTGCGCAGCAGCAGAAGGAAGCTACCGTTCAGTTCAAAGCAGAACCCTCCCCGCCGCCGGGTCACCACCTTGTCAAAGAGAGAGGCGGCGTCCAGCGGAACGGTCTGCGCCCCCTGGTAGAGGTCCATGTTCTCAAAGGGGACATGGCACTGGTGCAGGTATACCAACTCGTTCAGCGCCTCCCGCGTCAGCGGGCAGTTCCCCTCCCAGCCGATCCGATCCAGGTAAGCATCCCGCTGGGCATCCGTCAGGGTGTCGTAAACAAATTCGTACATATGTATCCCTCATATTCGGGGCCAGCCGGCAAAATGCGCCGCGGCCAGCCTGTATTTGGTATTATACGCATTTTTCAGCAGCGGTAAATCCGCCATTTCGCCAAGATGGAGATTTGCTTTTCCTGCAAAACGCGGAAAGAGCCGTGCACTTTCCCTAAAAAGAATCGCTGTGATCCCGGCGACGGGTCATGGATACGCCAGCAGCCGCAGGGATATCTGGAGATACAGGCGGGTGTCCGCGTCCTCCAGATTCACCCCGGTGGCCTCCCGGATCTTCTCCAGCCGGTAGGCCAGGGTGCTGCGGTGGATGTACAGGGCCGCTGCCGCCGCAGTGGGCTGGCAGCCACAGTCCAGATAGAGGCGCAGGGTTTCCACGTAGGCTGTGTTCCGGGTCCGGTCCATCTCCCGCAGCCGAAGCACCGCGCCCGAGCAGATGGCCTCCACATCAAATTCCTCCGTAAAGTGGCAGAGAATGTAGTACAGCACGTGGTCGGAAAAGGGGCGAAAGCGCTCTGCTGGGTTTCGCCGGCGGCCCAGTTCCATGGCCTTGTCCGCCTGACGGAAGTAGGTCCCTAAGTGGGTGAAGTCCCAAAAGGCGGTGCTGACTCCCATGACCATCTCCGCCGCCCAGCAGATCCCACGCAGCTTCTCCCGGCACTCCGCCTCCTCCCAGCCGGAGCGGGTCAGGTTGCACACCGTACACACGCAGCCGTCCAGAGAGAAGGAGAAACTCTTTTTCAGCACCATGTCGATGGTAGCCCCCACCCGCCGGACGGAGAGCACATCGTTTTCTGACTCCCGCAGCAGAGTTTTGCAGCAGAGGTAGCCGTCATGCCTGCTCCAGCCCACCATTTTCAGCCGGTTCAGCAGGTACGCCTCATCCACTCCCTCCCCCGCCAGATACCGGCGCAGCAGCTGGGAAAAAGTGCTGCCGGTACCACTTTTGATGAGATTGTGGTCGGCGGCCATGGCCAAAAAGCCGGCGAAGTATTCCGCCATAGTGAAGTTGCCGGGCTTGAGGGAGGTGGCAAGTTCGTTGATAAGCAGGCGGCCGCAGTAGTGCCCGGCGGAGTTCCAGATGTTCACGTACAGCACCCGGTGCACGCTGCCATCCGGCTCCCACAGCCGGGCCCCCCGGGTGGAGAGCGTGGCGGTATAGGCCGGATTCATCCGAAAGCGCTGGATCGACTCCAGGGGAATGGCCGCGCAGCCGCTGTCCTCATCCACCAGCAGGCCCGTCATACCCGCCACATGCTGGGGCATGGCCAAGATATTGAAATTCCCATCGTGGACGCACAGGGAATTGTGGAAAAAATCCATGGCCGCCACACACAGTTCGTATATGCCGCCGCCGCTGTCCAAAATGTAGAACAGCCGCTGGAACCATGCCTGGCACCGGGTAAATACCCTTTGAATCCGGTTGCATACCGCCTCCCAGGGCACATCCCCCTCCACCTCCAGCAGCGGTCCGGTCTCCTCCGGCCAGCGGCGCAGCCGCCCCACCGCCACCTGGCATATGTCCGTCTCCGCCACGGGATGGCGGTCAAACACCCCGGCCCGGGCCACGTAGACCAGCGAGGGGTCCAGCGGGCGCTGGCCATAGTACACCTGCACCCCCGCCAGACGCCGGCCATCCCGGTCCCGGCCGGAAAAGGTGAGGTCGTAGTCCTCCTCCAAATCGTCCGCGATTACCTGCATGGTCAGCAGCAGTTCCCAGCCGCCCCGGTCCGCCAAAAGACCTCACCTCCTATCCCGGGGTCGCCGCCTCTCAGCGGCCCAGCAGTTCCCCGGCGATCCGCTCCAGAGCCGCCCGGTCCGCGTCCTTTACCGCCCCCTGGATGGTGTGGGGCGCGCCACACAGGGTTATATCCCGCATGGCCTCCAGATAGCCCCCCATCACCCGGGCGGCGGCAGGGGCCCAGGAGCCGTTCTCCACCAGGGCCACCCGGCGGCCGCGGTAGGTCTTGTCACGCAGGTGGGCCATAAAGTGGTCCATGGGTGGGAAGAGGCCGCCGTCGTAGGTGGAGGCCAGGGCCGCCAGCTTTCCGCAGCGGAAGGCCTCCTCCACCGCCAGGGACTGGTCCATCCGGGCCAGATCCATCACCGTCACCCGGGGACAGCCCTTCTCCTCCAGCAGCCGCCCCAGCAGGCGGGCGGCCTGGGCCGTATTGCCGTGGATGGAGGCGTAGGCCACCAGCACGCCCTCCGGCTCCTCCGGCTCGTAGCGGCTCCACTGGTCATACTTGCCGAGATAGTATCCCAGATTCTCCCGCAGCACGGGGCCGTGAAGGGGGCAGATGGCGGCAATGTCCAGGCTGGCGGCCTTTTTCAGCAGGGCCTGCACCTGGGCGCCGTACTTGCCCACAATGTTAAAATAGTAGCGCCGGGCCTCCCGGTCCCAGTCTCCGCCGGAGGAGAGAGCCCCAAAGGTGCCGAAGCCGTCGGCGGAAAACAGGATCTTCTCCGCGGACTCATAACTCACCATAACCTCCGGCCAGTGGACCATGGGGGCCATGACAAAGGTGAGGGCGTGGCGGCCCAGAGAAAGCGTGTCGCCCTCCTTCACCGTCAGCGTACGGCCGGTGTAGTCCGCCGGGAAGAACCTGGGCAGCATGGAAAAGGTCTTGGCGTTCCCCACCAGCACCATATCCGGATAGCGCTCCGCCAGGGTGCCGATGCTGCCGGCGTGGTCCGGCTCCAGGTGCTGGATCACCAGATAGTCCGGCGTTCGGCCCGCCAGGGCGGCGGACAGGTTCTCCAGCCACGGCTCTGTGGCCCGGCGGTCCACTGTGTCCATAACGGCGATCTTCTCGTCCAAAATGACATAGGAGTTGTAGGACACGCCGTAGGGTACCGGGTACTGGCTCTCAAAGAGGTCGATGGTGGTGTCGTCCACGCCTACATAGCGGACGGCGTCAGAAATGTGCGTGCTGTGCTGCATAAAAAATTGCTCCTTTCTTCTGTATCCATATCAAATCAAAAAAGTCAGGTAAAGAGGGCCGTGCTGAGATAGCGCTCGCCGGTGTCCGGCAGCAGGGCCACAATAGTCCGGCCCCGGTTCTCCTCCAGCGCCGCCAGCCGCCCCGCAGCGGCCAGGGCCGCCCCGGAGGAGATGCCCACCAGGATTCCCTCCCGCCGGGCCATGGCCCGGGCCAGCTCCAGCGCCTCGCCGGTGTCCACGGTCATGATCCGGTCCACCAGGCCGCCGTCATAGTTGCCGGGGACAAAGTTGGCGCCGATGCCCTGGATTCCATGGGGCCCGGCCGGTAGAGGGCGATGATGGCGGTGATGTCCTCAATGTTCTGGGGCTTGAGGCCCACGCATACGCCGGTCATCCCCGCCGATTCCATCTGGAACACGCCCTCTGTCTCGCTGCGGCCCAGCATGTCGTAGGTGGCAGCGTCGTCGTAGGAGATGTTGT
>USMP01000079.1 GCA_900555795.1 uncultured Eubacteriales bacterium | reverse complement strand
CTCGTCCACGGGGGCGGGAGAAGTGCCGGCGGCGCAGTCGTAGAAACCGGCAAAGGCCGTGCCCATGTAGGCGGTGAGCCACAGGAGCAGCGGGGCGCTGCACAGCAGGGCGGCCGCGGCCAGGAGCAGGGGGAGGAACATGCCGAAGACACGCACCGGAAGGGCGGCAAAGCCCCCACGGCTCACCTGGAAGAAAAAGAAGATGGCAAAGCCGCCCAACAGGTAAACCGCCAGGATGATGGCGGCCACCAGCAGGGCCCAGCCCAAAAAAGACAGAGACAGAAGAAGAAGGGACCAGCGGCGGCCCGTCATTAGGCGCTTGCTCTCATGGATGCAGTCCAGGGCCCTCCAATCGGGATGGTCCAGCAGGAGATAGTAGGAGAGGGCGTACCGCAGCAGCAGCGCCGCCGCGGCGCTGTCCACGCCGCCGCTCATACCCACCAACACCTTTTCCATAGTTCGCTCCTTACGCCGTGTCAGTCCAAATACCTCTGCATAAATGCCTCCCGGGGCAGTGCGTCCGCCAGCCCCAGCAGGGTGGGGTTGAACCCACCGGGATGCACGATTGTGGGAATGGCGGTACCCAGTACCGGGTCCCGGCTCCTGCGGTTGGGCAGGGAAACGGTGACGGTGGTACCCTGGCCGGGCTGGGAGGTGAGCAAAATGGTGCCCCCGTGCTCCCGGGCCACCAGGCGGCAGATGGGCAGGCCCAGGCCCAGGCCGTGGGGCGGGGGGTCCAGGCGCTGGGCGTGAAGATAGCGGTCAAATACCGTATCCAGCAACTCCGGTGCGATGCCGCAGCCGGTGTCGGTCAGCCGCAGCTCCACCCACCGTGGCTCCACCCGTACCTCCCAGATGACGCGCCCCCCCCTGGGGGTAAATTTGAAAGCGTTGGACAGCAGGTTCATCCCCAGCAGTTCCAGCCGCTCCCGGTCCATCAGAATGATGTGATCCCGCTTTTCGCAGACAAAGGACAGTTCCAGACCCAGCAACTCCGCCGGCAGCCGGGCCCGGGACACCAATTTTTCACAGAAGTCCACCACGTCGTCGTTGCGCAGCCGCGGCGGACAGGAGATGCTCTGGCCGGCCACCTCGGACAGATTGTCGGTAAGCCGCAAAACCCGGTAGTAGCTGCGGCAGAGGATGGCGGCATTTAGGTCCAGTTCCTGGTCCACGTCCCGCTTTTCCGGGGGGATTACGTGCTCCAGCGCGTTGTAGATATTGCCCAGAGAGTCTCTCAGCTGGCTGGAAACCTGTCCCAGGACCTGGACCAATACTGAGTTTTTCTCTATTATTTCATCCGACATACAATCCCTCCTGGTATATAGTCTGTACCCGGCGGCACAAAAAAAGGATGGGAAATTCCACCATCCCTCTATCACGGCAAAATCCCGGTAATCTCCACGCTATCATATCAAAATTTTGTAGAAAATACAAGAAAATTATAAACTTCCGGCTATTCCGTGAAAAAACACTTTTCAATTAAAAAAGAGAGGTGTATAATACAATTACAATGCCATTTTAAGATTTGAGAGGAGATTTTTACAATGAGCATTAAAGTAGGTATTAACGGCTTTGGCCGGATTGGCCGCATGGTCTTCCGCGCCAGTGTCAACCATCCTGAGATCGATATCGTCGGCATCAACGACCTGTGCCCCGCCGACTATCTGGCGTACATGCTCAAGTACGACACCATGCACGGCCAGTTCGCCGGCACCGTGGAGGCTACTGAGAACGCCATCATCGTCAACGGCAAGAACATCCCCGTCTTTGCTGAGCGCAGCCCCGCCGACCTGCCCTGGGGCAAGATCGGCGCGGAGTATGTGGTGGAGTCCACCGGCCTGTTCCTGACCAAGGAGAAGGCCCAGGGCCACATCGACGCCGGCGCCAAGAAGGTGATCATGTCCGCCCCCTCCAAGGATGACACCCCCATGTTCGTGTGCGGCGTGAACCTGGACAAGTACACCAGCGACATGACCTTCGTCTCCAACGCCTCCTGCACCACCAACTGCCTGGCCCCCATCGCCAAGGTCCTCAACGACAACTGGGGTATCACCGATGGCCTGATGACCACCGTCCACTCCACCACCGCCACCCAGAAGACCGTTGACGGCCCCTCCCTGAAGGATTGGCGCGGCGGCCGCGCTGCCTCCGGCAACATCATCCCCTCCTCCACCGGCGCCGCCAAGGCCGTGGGCAAGGTGATTCCCGAACTCAACGGCAAGCTGACCGGCATGTCCATGCGCGTTCCCACCCTGGACGTGTCCGTGGTGGATCTGACTGTGAACCTGGCCAAGCCCGCCAAGTACGATGAGATCTGCGCCGCCATGAAGGCCGCCAGCGAGGGCGAACTGAAGGGCATCCTGGGCTACACCGATGAGGCGGTTGTCTCCAGCGACTTCCTGGGTGACGCCCGCACCTCCATCTTCGACGCCGGCGCCGGCATCGCGCTGACCGACACCTTCGTGAAGGTGGTTTCCTGGTACGACAACGAGATTGGCTACTCCAACAAGGTGCTGGAACTGATCAAGCACATGTACAGCGTGGATCACAAGTAAATCGCAGCGGAAAACCTGCGGCCCCCCGCTTCCGGCTCAGCCGGAGGCGGGGGCTGTTTTTTCAGCTATCTGAGGCCCAGCTTCCCGGAGAAGTCGGCCATGGCCTGGGAAATCTTCAGCTGCTGGGGGCATACCGCCTCGCAGCTGCGACAGCCCACACAGGCGCTGGGCTGCTTATCCTCCGGCAGGGCGCTCACCGCCATGGGGGCCAAAAAACCGCCGCCGGTGAACACATGCTCATTGTACAGGAGCAGCAGGTAGGGGATGTTCAGGCCCTGGGGACAGTGGTCCACGCAGTAGCGGCATGTGGTGCAGGGCAGCACGCCGCCGGCCACCATCCGGTCGGCGATTCCCACCAGGGTGTTCCACTCCGGTTCCGTCAGGGGCGCCTGCGTCTCATAGGTCCGCAGATTTTCCCGCAGCTGCTCCAGGCTGGACATGCCGGAGAGCACCATGGTCACGCCTGGGATGCTCTGGAGGAAGCGGAAGGCCCAGGCGGGTGATTTTTGCTGGGAAAAGGGCCGCCTTTAAGAATTCTTAAGACTTTCTTCCGCCTTTCTCCCTTGTGGGATGGGGCCGAGGCTGGTATGATAGGCGTACTAAACCAAATAGTACAGTTTTTGCTGGGAGGCGCGCCATGCTGCTTACGATGTTGCTGCTGGGCATTATATTGTTTGCCATTATATGTATCGCGGCGCTGCTGCTGCGAAGATAGGAGGGAGTATCGTTGCTGACACTGAATTACCGGGATTCCCGGCCCATTTACGGCCAGATTAAGGACGGGCTGCGCAAGCTGATCGTCACCGGGGCTCTGGAGCCGGATGAGAAGCTGCCCTCGGTGCGGGCGCTGGCCATGGATCTGGCTATAAACCCCAACACCATCCAGCGGGCCTACTCCGAACTGGAGAATGAGGGGTTTATCTACTCCGTGCCGGGGAAGGGCAGCTTTGCCGCCGTCCTGGCGGAGCCCATGGCGGCCCGGCGGGAGGAGCTGGTGGGGCGTCTGCGGGAACTGATTGCTGAGCTGCGCTATCTGCATGTGACGGACGGCGAGATCCTCGCTATTATCCGGGAAGGAGCGGCCCAATGATTGAAGTAAAAAACCTGGTCAAAACCTTTGACGGCTTTGCCGCCCTGGACGGCGCCTCCCTTCAGGTGCCCGACGGCGGCGTATATGGCCTGGTGGGCCCCAATGGCGCCGGCAAAACCACCCTCATCCGCCATATCACCGGTATCTACCGCCCCGACAGCGGGGAGGTGCTGGTGGAGGGGGAGCCCATCTATGAAAATCCGGAGAAGAAGGCGGCCCTGGCCGCCATTCCGGACGACTGGTACTACTTTGCCTCCGCCACCGTGCGGGATATGATGCGCTTCTACCGCGGCTTCTACCCCTCCTTTGACATGGGCCGCTACGAGCGGTTCAAGGAGGTGTTTTCCATCCCGGAGAAGGCGGTGATCCGCCGGCTGAGCAAGGGGATGCAGAAGCAGGTGGCCTTTTGGCTGACCATGTGCTGCCGGCCCCGGTACCTGATTCTGGACGAACCGGTGGACGGGCTGGACCCGGTGATGCGCCGGCAGGTGTGGAGCATGATGATGTCCGACGTGGCGGAGCACGGCACCACGGTGCTGGTCAGCAGCCACAACCTGCGGGAGTTGGAGGACGTCTGCGACCACGTGGGCATTATGAACAAGGGCAAGGTGCTGCTGGAGCGGAGCCTCTCCGATCTGCAGGAGAACATCATCAAGCTGCAGGTGGTCTGGCACGGCGACGCCGCGCCGGTGCTGCCGGGAGACCTGCCGGTGCTGCACACCTCCCATGTGGGGCGGGTCTACACCTACATTGTCCGGGGCGCGGCGGCGGCGGTGAGCCAGCGGCTGGCCCAGTTTGACCCCATGATGCTGGAGGCCCTGCCCCTGTCCCTGGAGGAAATTTTTATCTATGAACTGGGAGGTGAGCAATATGCCGTCAAAGAGATCATCCTTTAACCGGACGCTGTTCCGCAAGAATCTGACCCGTTTCTGGCCCCTGTGGGGCGGCGCCACCCTGCTGGGCTGCCTGGCGCCGCTGTACCTGCTGCTGACCCTGGTCAGCATGCCCTGGGCCGAGGTAAGCGCCCTGGACTTTGCCGCCCTGCTCTACTCCGCCGTCACCACCCTGGTGCCGGGCATCACCCTTGTCTACGCCATCCTCTGCGCCATGGCGGTGTGGGGGTACCTGTACACCGGCCGGTCCGTGGGGCTGATGCACGCCCTGCCCATCGACCGCACCGGCCTCTTTCTCACCAGCACCCTCTCGGGACTGGCCATGATGCTCATTCCCTACGCCGTGGTGGGTGGCCTCAGCTGTCTGGTGGCGCTGGGGGGTGGATTTATGGATGTGGTGGCGGTGCTGTACACGGCGGCGGCGGTGGTGCTGCTCTCTGTGCTCTTTTTCGGCATGGCCACCTTCTGGGCCATGTGCACCGGCAATGCGTTTGCCCTGCCTGTGTTTTATCTGGTGGGGAACTTTTTCGCCCCCGCCGCGGAGGCGCTGGTCCGCAGCTTTGCCAGCCAGTTTCTTTTCGGCCTCGGCAGCGGCGGCGACGGGGTGCTGAACTGGCTCTCTCCCATTGTGCAGATCTACACAAGATTCACCTGCCGGCGGGTATACGACGAGGGGAATACGGTGTCCGTAGGCCTGGAGGGGCTGAGCACCGTGGCCCTCTATGCGCTGGCGGGCCTGGGGCTGCTGGCCCTGGGGTGGCTGCTCTGCCGCCTGCGCCGCAGCGAGAGCGCCGGGGATGTGGTGGCCTTCCGGTGGCTGCGCCCTGTGTTCCGCTACGGTATGGCCCTGGCCGGCGCGCTGACGCTGGGCCAGGTGCTCTACACCCTGATTTGGGGGGAACTGTTCCAGAAGGGCGAGTTTGCCGATCTGCTGCCCATGGGGGTGTGTCTGGTCCTCACCGGCATGGTGGGCTACTACGTGGCCTCCATGCTGCTGGAAAAGACGCCCCGGGTGTTCCGTGGCAGCTGGAGGGGGGCGTTGGCTGTCTGCGCCGGCGCGGCGCTGCTGCTGGCCGCCGTGGTTCTGGACCCCTTCGGAGCGGAGACCCGAGTCCCCAGGCCGGAGGATGTGGCCACCCTGTCCCTCTCCGGCCCGGAGGGCCAATATCTGGAACTGGACGGGGAGCGGGACCGGGCCCTGGTGGAGCGGGTAATGGATCTGCAGCGGGCCATTGTGGCGGATAAGGCCTATGTGGCCCAGACCATGGAGACCAGGGACGGCTGGGACGATGTGCTCTACATGACCTTCCACTACGAACTGAAAAGCGGCGGCCGCCTGCGCCGCAGCTACCGTCTGCCTCTGTCGGCGGAGCGCTGGACGGAGGAGGGCACCTACGATCAGCTGCTGAACGCCCTCTATAACGACCCCGCCGTGCTGGGCCGGCAGGTGGAGGCCCCCCTGGGCTACGTGCTCTCCGGCGCGTATGTCTACAATCATTACCAGGGTTACAGCCAGGACGGCAGCCTGGACCCCCAGCGCCTGTATACGGCCCTGCTGGCGGACCTGGAGGAGGGGAACATTCCCGGCTACGCGCCGGAGAGCGTCCCCACAGGCCGGCTGCGCTACGCAATTGAATTGGAACTGGAATTTCGTGCCCGCACGGAGGACCGGAACGGCGGGTACCGCTACAGCCACCGCAGCATCACCCTCTGGGACTCCATGACCCACACCATGGACGTCCTGGTGGAGGAGGGGGCTTGTACCCGGGAGGAACTGGCCCAGTGGGCCCAGGTGGAGCGGGACGCCTACGGGGCTGTCCCGGCCACCGCCCAGCTGGCTCCGGTGAGTTGAGCCGAAAAGCGCCGGGCCGTCAGGTGACGGAAATTTCCTGTTGCCCCGGGGACTTCCCTGTGGTACAATTTCCACAGCAGTTTGCCGCCCCCTGGGG
>USMP01000078.1 GCA_900555795.1 uncultured Eubacteriales bacterium | reverse complement strand
ATGGTTTAAAGGCAGTCAATGGCTTCGGTCAGATGATGATCGCCACCCGCCACGGCAATACCCCGGTGCAGGCGGGCGACAAGCTGTGCGGGACCCGGGTGATCCCTCTGGTGATCCAGGAGAGCCGCCTGGAGGCGGCGGAGCGGGCCGCGGAGGGCAGGCCCCTGCTGGAACTTCTGCCCTATACCCTGAAAACTGCCGCCATTATCACCACGGGCAGCGAGGTCTGCCACGGCCGCGTTGAGGACAAATTTACCCCCGTGCTGGTGGAGAAACTGGCGGCCTACGGAATTGAGGTGCTGCACCACGCCCTGGTGGACGACGGCACGGAGCGCATTGCCGCTGCCATTGCCGGGGCCAGGGCGCAAAAGCCGGACATGATCCTCTGTACGGGCGGCATGAGCGTGGATCCGGATGACAATACCCCCGGCGCCATCCGGCGCAGCGGGGCGGAAATCGTCACCTACGGCGCCCCGGTGCTGCCGGGAGCCATGTTCCTGCTGGGCTATTTTGCCGACGGCGTGCCCATTATGGGCCTGCCGGGCTGCGTCATGTACGCCAAGGCCACTATCTTTGACCTGGCCCTGCCCCGGATCGCGGCGGGGGTTCGGATGGAGAAGGGGGACTTTGTGGCAATGGGAGAGGGGGGGCTGTGCCTGGGCTGCGGCGAGTGCCGCTATCCGGTGTGCCCCTTTGGAAGGTGAGGAGGATGGAGATGTATACGGCACGGGTCATTACGGTCAGCGACCGGGGCTTTCGTGGGGAGCGGGAGGACGCCTCCGGCCCTCTGGTGCGGCAATTGCTGGAGGCGGCGGGCTACGCCGTGGACGCGGTGGCGCTGGTGCCGGATGAGGAGGACGCCATCCGCCGGGCCCTGCTGGACGCAGCCGCGGCGGACGTGGCTCTGGCGGTGACAACGGGAGGCACCGGCTTCGCCCCCCGGGATGTGACGCCGGAGGCCACCGCGGCCGTCTGCCAGCGGATGGTCCCCGGTATCCCAGAGGCCATGCGCGCCGCCTCCATGGCCATCACGCCCCGGGGGATGCTGTCCCGGGGGACGGCGGGGATTCGGAACCGGACGCTGATTGTGAATCTGCCGGGCAGCCCCAAGGCGGCCCGGGAGAACCTGGAGGCAGTGCTCCCCGCCCTGTACCACGGCCTGGCGATGCTGCGGGCCGGCGACGCCGACTGCGCCAGGCTGTAAAGGCGCCGGGGGTGGACTTTTTTGGGAAATTCGGGTACACTAGGCATAGAATCCAATTGAATCGATAGGAGTACACAGCCATGGAGCAGCTATACGACGTAATCATTCTGGGGGGCGGCCCCGCGGGGCTTACCGCCGGCCTATACGCCGGCCGCAGCCGTTTAAGCACCTTGATTCTGGAGAAGGGGCAGGCGGGCGGTCAGATTACCCAGACCAGCGAGATTGAAAACTACCCTGGCCAGCTGCTGGAGGGGGAGACGGGACTGACGCTCTCCCAGCGCATGGCGGATCAGGCGGAGCGCTTTGGCGCCCGCCGGGTGGCCGACACGGTGAAGCAGGTGGACCTTACAGGGCCGGTGAAGCGGCTGGAAGGGGGGGCCGGCGCCTATCTGGGCCGGACGGTCATCCTGGCCACAGGCGCCAGCCCGCGGCTCATCGGCTGTGAAAACGAGGCGAAGTTTACGGGCAGCGGCATCTCCTACTGTGCCACCTGCGACGGGGCCTTCTTCCGGGGGCTGGAGGTCTACGTGGTGGGCGGCGGGGACAGCGCGGTGGAGGAGGCCATCTATCTCACCCGCTTTGCCCGGCGCGTTACCATCATCCACCGCCGGGACCAGCTGCGGGCCGCCAGGAGCATCCAGGAGCGGGCCTTTGCCAACGAGAAGATTCATTTTTTGTGGGACAGCGTGGTTCTGCGGGCGGACGGGACGGACTTGCTCTCCTCCATCACGGTGAAGCATGTGAAAACCGGTGAGGAGACGGTGCTCAGGGCGGACCCGGCGGACGGGCTGATCGGCCTTTTCGGCTTTGTGGGCCACCGGCCCAGCACACAGCTTTTCGAGGGACAGCTGGAACTGGACCGGGGCTATATCCCCACCGATGAGGCCATGCGCACCAGTTTGCCCGGCGTGTTTGCCGCCGGGGATGTGCGGGTGAAGGGCCTGCGCCAGGTTATCACCGCCGCCGCCGACGGGGCCGTGGCCGCCATGGAGGCGGAGCGGTACCTGGCGGAACTGGAGTAGGGAAGGGACGGCCAATCGTCCAGGAGAGAGCAGCCGGCAGGGGCGTTTCATCCGCCCTGCCGGCTGCTCTCTGTGCCAAATTACCGCCTGGCGGTCCCCTGACCGTCTCCGGGCCGGGGGGTGGATTGCCGGTTTTGCCGCCTGTATTCGCTTGGCGTGCTGCCTGCGCTGCCCAGGAAGGCTTTGGAGAAGTAACTCATATCCTGAAATCCGCCCAGGTCGCCGATGGCCGCAATGCTCAAATCACTTTGCCGCAGCAGTTCCGCCGCCTTCTGCAGGCGCAGGGCTTTCATATACTGGATGGGGGAGATTCCAATGGTTCCCCGGAAGCAGCGCAGGCATTCGCTTGCGCTGACGGCGGCGCTGCTGGCGATCCGCTCCACCGTCAGGGGCTGCCGGAAGCGCTTACCGCGCCGCCGCAAACGGAAAGAGCCATGGGCGACCTCCATTCTGATTGTTTTGTCATATAGTTTGACACGGTTGTCCTAACACCCTGCCGCTGCTTTCTGCTACGATCCTATCACAGGATAAGGAGGAATATATATGTTTGGACTGCTGCTGGCGGTGGTTTATCTGTCCTTTGTCAGCCTGGGACTGCCGGACTCCCTGCTGGGCGCGGCGTGGCCGGCTATGTATGGGGAACTCCACGCCTCCCTTGCCGGCGCGGGAGTGATTTCCATGGTGATCGCGGGGGGCACCATTTTCTCCAGCCTGGAAAGTGACCGCCTGACAAAGCGGCTTGGCACCGGCAGAGTAACGGCGATCAGCGTGGCGATGACCGCCGCCGCGCTGTTTGGATTCTCCCACAGCCGCTCCTTTGCCGCGCTGTGTGTCTGGGCGGTTCCCTATGGACTGGGAGCGGGAAGCGTGGACGCGTCCCTCAACAACTATGTGGCGCTCCACTACGCCAGCCGCCATATGAACTGGCTCCACTGCATGTGGGGCATCGGCGCGTCTGCCGGCCCCTATATAATGGCCTATAGCCTGACCTCCGGCATGGGCTGGCACATGGGGTACCGGGCCGTGGCCATCCTGCAGGCGGGGCTCACGGCTGTTTTGTTTATCAGCCTGCCCCTGTGGCCCGGGGAGCGCTCCGGCGCCGCGGCAGGCGGGGAGCGGCGGGAGCGGCCTCTCTCCCTGGGGCTGAGCCTGCCGCGGGCCGTAAAGATCAAGGGCGTGCCGTTCGTTTTAATCATGTTTTTTGGCTACTGTGCACTGGAGCAGGCGGCGGGTCTTTGGGCCAGCAGCTATCTGGTGCTCAGCAAGGGCGTCCCCAAAGAGGCCGCGGCGGGGTATGCCGGCCTGTTCTTTGTGGGCATTACGGCCAGCCGGCTGCTCAGCGGCTTTTTGTCCATCAAATGTGGGGACAAGACGATGGTGCGGATCGGACAGGCTCTGACCGGGGTCGGAGTTGTGGCGCTGATGCTGCCGGGGGGAATCCCCGTGGCGCTGGGGGCTCTGGTGGTGATCGGCCTTGGCTGCGCGCCCATCTATCCCTCGCTGCTCCACGCAACCCCGGAGCGTTTCGGGACGAACTGCTCCCAGGCGGTCATTGGGGTTGAGATGGCCAGCGCCTATGTGGGGACTTGCGCGGTGCCGCCGCTGTTTGGCGCGCTGGCCGGAGCCGCCGGTACAGAGTGGCTCCCCGTCTGCCTCTGGGGGCTTCTTGCCGGCATGACCGTCCTGCATGAGATGCTGCTGAGGAGGGGGCGCGGCGGCCAGGGGGAATAGGGCGCCGCGTGCGGGGTGCTATTCCTCCAGGGTGAACTGCCAGGCACAGGCGCAGGTGTCGTCCGACGCCTCTGGGTAGCAGCTTAAGCACCGGCAGGAGATGCGGGGGTCGATGACCTGGGCAAAGCCGGCGTACTCCACCAGTCCCACGGATTTGCACGGGTGGTAGGACATGCCCTTGCGCCGCCGGGCGGCTTGTACCCGGCAGTCCAGCACCCGGTAGGTGAGGGTGGAGCCGTGGATGGTGATTGCCTCCCGGTTCAGATTGGCGTACAGCCGCAGGGAGAGGGCCCGGGCCAGCCCCTCCAGGCCGGCCTGCTCCGGAAGACCCAGAAAGGCCTTGATCCGCCGGGCCTCAATGGCGGTAAAGTCCCGCCAGGCCTCCCGGTCGTGCTCCATTGCCTCGTCCATGCCCAGCTTCCGCTCCACAGATTGGAACCACAGCCCGTCCAGGGCCAGCCAGTTTTTGGAGTAGATGCCCAGCAGTTCCACCAGCTGCTCCCTGGACAGCGCCTCCAGCGCGTTTTGGTTGTTCACCGTATGTATGCTCCTCTCTCCGCCGGGCAGGACCCGGCTGTTTTTGTCCATCATACCACAGCCTCCACCCGGCTTCCACCCCCCTCTTTGGGCTCAGGGGCCGGGGCGCGGCCCGCTCCGCCTATTTTTTTTGCTTTTTGGCGCTGAGGAGCATGGCGGCTCCGCTGTACAACAGGAAGATTCCGAAGGGCCTGCGCAGCAGCGACACGTCCACCGCCGTGGCGGCCACGGCTCCCGCCAGAGAGGCGAGGGTGCCTGGAATGGCGGCCTGCCGCCAGGTTTCCCCCTCCAAAAATCCATTTTTTCGGTGGAACAGCAGGCTGATGGCCGCCGTAGGCAGGAAAAAGAGCAGGTTGATGGTTTGCGCCTGGCGGTGCTCCACTCCCAGAAACAGCGTCATGCACACCAGCAGCAGGGTGCCGCCGCCCACGCCCCAGGCGGAGAGGGTGCCGGTGGCCAGAGCACAGACAAAGGGCAGCAGCCACTCCTTCATAGCAGATACCTCACTCCCCCGTAGATCAGAAACAGGCCAAAGATTGCCTTCAGTACCCGCACCGGTACCTTGTCAAAGGTGAGTCCGCCCAGCACGCCCACGGCCACGCCCCCCGCCAGATAGGGCAGCACCAGATGCAGCGGCGGCCGCACCCGAAGCAGGTACACCACGGTGGATACGCAGCACATGGGGAGGATGATGGCCACACAGGTGGCGAAGGCGCTGCGGGCCTCCAGATGGCTCCAGCGGGTCAGCAGCGGCAGCAGCACGGTTCCGCCGCCGCCGCCGAAGAGTCCGTTCACAAGGCCGCCGGCGGCGCCGGCAATTCGGTTTTTATTGGCGTTGGTCATAAAAACTCCCTTCCGGCCCCCTTCCGGCCTGCGATAGCCGGGGGACGCCCCCTCCGGTAAAATGGGCGTCCCCCTATGTAGCGTCCGGCCCAAGGGACGGGCCGGACCCGGGGCGGCTATCGCTCCAGCTTAAAGCTCTGGCAATCGGTGCACTGGTCCATGGTGGGGTTGGCCTCATGGGTACCCACCTGGATGGCGTCCAGGCCGCAGTACTGCTCGTTCTTGCAGTGGTGGGCGCAGGCCGTAACGCTGCAGTGAATGGACTTGTTGGGGGTGCAGGCGCAGCCGCTGTTGGTGTAATCGGTCATAAGAAGATTCCTCCTGTTCAATGTTTTGGGGTTTGCCGGGAATAGTTTGTGTGCCGGGGCGAAAAATATGCACCGGGGAGCGGGTTTCCAGTCTCTGCCGCCTGTTGCATTTTTTCCGCCCCTGCGATACAATGTGCAGTAGACAGAAAATCCCAAAAAGGAGGATTTTTTATGAGGGACGGCTTTATTACCGTGGCCGCCGGCACCCCCAGGATCCGGGTGGCCGACTGCCGCTACAACGCGGAGCAGATATTCACCATGATCCGGGAGGCCGACGCGCAGGGTGTCAAGATCCTGGCTCTGCCGGAACTGTGCCTCACCGGCTACACCTGTGGGGACCTCTTTCAGCAGGATGCGCTGCTGGACGGCGCCGAGGAGGGCCTGCGGACCATTTTGGAGGCCACAAAGCACCTGGAGATTTTAACGGCTCTGGGAATGCCTGTCCGTGCGGCGGGGAAACTCTTCAACTGCGCCGTGGTGATCCAGAGGGGCGAGGTGCTGGCGGTGGTGCCCAAGACGTATTTGCCCAATTACAGTGAATTTTATGAGAAGCGGTGGTTTGCCGGCGGCGTATGCCTGGAGGAGCCCGCTCTGCCGCGGTTCTCCCTGCCTGGCAGGGGAGCGCCATCCGCCCTGGTGGGACAGACTCTGCTCTCCTGCCCCGATATGCCCGAACTGAAGATTGGCGTGGAAATCTGCGAGGATCTGTGGGCTGGGGACCCGCCCTCCCGGCGCCTGGCCCAGGCAGGGGCGACGCTGATTTTGAATCTGTCCGCCTCCAACGAACTGGTGGGCAAGGCCGCCTATCGCCGCCAGCTGGTGGTGGGACAGTCCGGCCGCCTGATGTGCGGCTATGTGAATGCCGACGCCGGGGAGGGGGAGTCCACCACCGACCTGGTCTTTGCCGGCCACAACCTCATCGCGGAAAACG
>USMP01000077.1 GCA_900555795.1 uncultured Eubacteriales bacterium | reverse complement strand
CGCCCGGACCATTGGTCCGGGCGGCCCTTTTTCATACGGTCAGGGGAAGCGGGCCAGGGAGGCGGATTCGGTCATCCCGAAATAGCGGTAGGCAATGACGCCGGTCTGGTCCCCCCAGGTGGGGTCAATATGGTAGACGGTGCCGTCCAAGCGGGCCACGGTCCAGATGTGGTCGGTGGTAGAGTAGGTGGTGCACTCGATGCCCTCCAGCTTCAGCAGCAGGTTGTAGGCCGCGGTGTACCCGTCACAGACCGCCAGCTGCTCCACAAAGGCACCATAGCCGCTGTGGCTCATAGAGGTGTCCGTGCTCTGAAAGTCGTACTGGCAGTGTTCACACAGCCATGTAAAGTAGGCTCTGGCCCTTTCATACTCCGTCATGGCGGGGGTCATAACCCCCTCGCTCCACAGCTGGTCGTGTACCTGAATGGCGGCCTCCAGTGTGGCCTCCCGGTAGCCGTCCAGCAGCCGGTCGCTGTACAGGCTGCTGGAGAAGGTCAGCACCACGGAGCCGGTTTTTACCGATGAGGTGCACTTAACCGCATTGTAGCCCTGCTCCACATAATGGCGCACGGCGTTGAGAAAGGCGGACATGAGTTGGTCGGTGGTCTGGTTGGACAGGCTGCCCGGCTCATAGCTGAGGACGATGCGCCGCTCCCCCCGGGAGAGCATATATCGCACGTCGGCGTCAATGGCGGCGCTGTCGCCGGGGTCCGGGGCGGTGTAAAAGGTGCCGTCGCTTGTGACCAGACCCTCCCAGGTGGCGTCGGAGCAGCTGTAGGCCAGGGAGAGATCCCAGTTCAGGGTGATACGCAGATGCTCGTAGGCCAGCCGCGTAACCATGGCCGCCACCTGGCAGCGCTGAATGGGCTCGTCGGGAAGGAAGGAACCGGAGTGGTCCATGCCGCTGAGAATGCCCCACTTATAGAGCAGCAGGATGTCCCGCTGGTAGGGGGTGTAGTCGGTGACATCCCGGATATAGCTGTGGCTGGCGTAGCCCACCGCCACAGCGTCGCCGTTGATGTCTGCAAAGAGGGAGTGCGGCAGGGCGCCTGCCAGGATGTGGGCCGTCTGGGCCCGGGTGGCAGCTGACTCGTAGCTGCCCTCAAATTCCTCCCCAATGCCCCCCAGGCTTTTCAGGTAGTCGGCATAGGGCCGGTACCAGGCGCCACCGCCGCCGTACATGGCGGGGCCAGTCTCGCTCTCGCCGTACTCATAGAGACTCCGCAGCCGTGCCGCCAGAGTGACGGCCTCCGCCAGGGTGATATCGTCGCCGGGGGCGAAGGTGTGGGCGTCCCCCTGTCCGTTGGTCAGGCCCAGTTCGTACAGGGCCTGTACATTGCTGTAAAACCAGTCGGAACTGTCCATGTCGGTGAATTCCTCCGCATAGGACCGCACCGGGACAAAAGCGTGATTCCCGGCCGCCGCGGCGGAGGGGGTCAGGGCGGACAGCAGAAGCAGAGACAGGGCGAGGGCGGATAGGCGGCGCTTCATGGGGGAGGTCTCCTTTCATGGGCGGTTAGGGAACGAGGATATCCATATCCTCCAGGGTGCGATCCGTGGTGTAAGGGTTCAGGGCGCTGTTCACCAGTTCCAGGGTGGCCTGGGGGTCCAGCACGTAGTAGGACCCGCCCTTGTAGTAGCCCGCCCCATCCCCCGGCAGAGTGTGGAAGTGGATATTGGCGCTGCCCATGGTCAGGGCCTGCTCGCCGATCCAGATCAGGTTGGACAGTTCCAGATCCGTGTCCACATAGTTCCCGAAAATCTCCGCCATTTCGGGGATCTTGTCCCAGTTTGACAGCTGGAGGGTCTGCTGGGCCACGGCGGCCAGGAAGGCCTGCTGGGTGCCGATGCGGCCAATATCGGCGGTTGCATATCCGGAGCCGTCGTTGTTCTGCCGCCAGCGGACCACCTGCAGCGCCTCCTCGCCGGTGAGGTGGCGCTGGCCCGCGGGGAAGTGGATGTGCAGATCCTGATAGGGATCATCATAATTCATATTGTAGGGCACGTCGAAGTAGACGCCGCCAAGGGCCTCCACCAGGCTGCCCACAGCCTCCCACTCGATCATCACATAGAAGTCCGGCATCACGCCGGTGAGATTGCTGATTTGGGTCTTCAGACCGTCCATTCCCTGCTTGGATGAGTAGACGGAATTGACGCGCTTGATGTCCCAGGACACGTTCACCATTGTGTCCCGTGGGATGGACATGCAGTTCACCGCGCCGCCCGCCACATCGTAGGATACCAGAATGATTGTATCCGTGCTGCCGCTGGAGGTATCCTTCCCCAGCAGCAGGAACGTAAAGTAGTCCTCCTTGCGTCCGGAGGTGGTGTCCGGCTCCTCCCCGCCTGCGGTTGCCCCGCTCACTTCACCTGAGGGGACGCCGGGCCGGTCGTTGTCGCTGACATCCGGCGCCACCACCAGGACCTTCCACAGCCCCACGGCCACCAGGGTTAAACTCGCTGCGCAGCCCAGGACGATCAGCAACGCCCGCAGTGCCCGGTTTGTTCTTTTTTTCCCGGTCCGCCCGCCGTCAGGCGCGGCAAAGGGGTCTCCCCCCCGGTGCCAGCCGTCTCCACCGGCCTCACGCTTTCCCTTCTGTCTGCTCATGTGTCTCTGTTCCTTTCAGATAATCCCTCGCATACACACTGTTGGGATGCACCGGCATCCCCTTTTTGCCCAGATCCTCCACCGCCATGGTCAGCCCCAGCAGCATGGCGCCGTCCAGGTCCGCAAAGGCCAGGCGGCGCAGCTCCGTCAGATCACAGAAATCCCGGGTCGGCTCAATATAGTCCGCCAGATACAAAATCTTTTCCAGCGTGTTCATATCCGCCTTTCCCGTGGTATGCCAGCGAATGGCCTGGGCAACCCCGGCGCTGACGCCGAACCGGTCCGCCGCCACCGCCGCGCCGGTGAGGGCGTGGAGCAGCTTCGTCTGGCGCAGTTCGTCCTCATCCGGCTTTATTCCATATTGACGGCAAAGGGCCAGCTGTTGTTCCCTGCCCCATTTTTTTGTGCAGTCGTGGAGCAGCGCCCCCCGCCGGGCCTCCTCCTCGTCGGCGCCCCAGCGCCTTGCCAGCCGGGCCGCCGTCTCCTCCGTGCCCAGCACGTGGGGAATGCGCCGGTGATCCAGCATACTCAGCGCGGCGCAGCGCAGGTCGTCCAGCGGCAGAGCACGACAGTCGGCAGGCACGCCGTACAGTCCCTGACAGAGAATATAGCCGTATACCGCCGGGTCCAGATATGCCTTTCCCTCCCCCCGGGACAAAAGTTCCCGCAGACGGGTGGAGGAAATATCAACCACCCGGGGCAGCCGCAACAGCACGGTTTCCGCCCCCAGGTGCCGGGCCAGATAGGCACGCTGGTCCTCCATCACCTCAGGCCGGTCTGTCTCGCTGCGGCAGAAAGCGCAGAGGGTGCAGAGTCCCGCAATTTCCTCCGGATGGAGCCAGTCCTGAAAGGACAGAAACATATCCGTACCCATCAGCAGATACAGTCGGGCCTGGGGATCCTGCCGGCGGATCAGGCGCAGGGTATCCAGCGTATAACTCTTCCCCTCCCGGTTCAGTTCAATGTCCGACGCCTCCACCCTTCCGTCCAGCGCAAGCGCCTCAGCCGCCAGGCGCGCCATGTCCAGGCGCTGAAGCCCGGAGGCTCCATTGGGGGGCGCCTTGTGGGGTGGCAGTCCGGCGGGGATCAGGTACAGACGGTCCAGGTCCAGCTGCTGGACGGCAGCCCTGGCTGCTGCCATATGGCCCTGGTGAATGGGATTGAACGTGCCCCCATAGATGCCGATTTTCAAACGAATCCCCTCTTTTTCCTGGACTGTCGGCATATCCTACTGCCTGGCCCGGTCCCGGACCAGTTCGATCTTTCGCCGGGCCTTGTCGTAGTGCTGGCGGTAGAGCACAAATTTGGTGCCAATGACCTGAACCGCCTCGCTGCGGGTCAGGCGGGCCAGCTGGTCGCAGGCCTCCCGGGCCGTAAGCATGGAATTTTCCAGTACGCGGCACTTGATGAGTTCTCTGGCCTCCAGCGCGTCGTTGGCCTGCTTGACCAGGTTGTCGGTGATACCGTCCTTGCCAATATGGACGATGGTGTCAATGCTGTTGGCCAGGCCCCGCAGCTGGGAGCGCTGTTTGCTTGTCAGTTCCATATATTGTTTCCTTTTTTCTATACTTTTTTCGCTACCGCGCCACTCTGTCCTCAAGTTCCCTGATCACCGCCGCCGGGTCGGGGATCTTTCCGAAGGTCAGTTCCAGCCCTTTGATCGTGGTCTGAGCAGGAACGCTGGTGGTGTTGAGGATCTCAATGAACTCCTCCGGCGTAATGTCCGGCTTGACCTGACAGCAGAGCGCATAGAACCCGGCACACCAGGGTACCGCCCAGCTCAGGCCGCCCTCCCGCGCGATCTGATAGTCAGACGTGCCGGTACAACCCGCGAAGGTTCGGGACATAGGGAAGAGCAGCACATTCTCATAGAACTGCGGGTTCCGATAGACTTCGTCGATAACCCCCGGCCACAGCGCCGCTTTGATCTGTGGTTTTTTTCACGTCACTGCTGTTCCCACAGCCGGAGAAAGCGCAGCAAATGACCAGAGCCCATACCATCAGGTTCTTTTTCATCAGAAGTTCCTTTCTTTCTATCCGCAACCCGTTTCCCTCCTCTAACGGTATTCTATTTGTTGTTTTTCAGATACTCTCTCAGCTTGCCGTCAAAGACCGCCAGGGCCTTGCCTCTATGGGAAACCTGGGCCTTTTCCTCAGCCGTCAGCTGTGCGTAGGTCTTGCGCAGCTGGGGCAGAAAAAACACCGGGTCGTAGCCGAAGCCGCCGTCGCCCTGGGGGGCGTAGGCAATGACGCCGGGGCAAACCCCCTCCGCCTCAATGGTATCCCCATTGGGAAAAATACAGGCGATGGCGCTGGTAAAGTGGGCTGTCCGATCCGAGGCGCCCCGTAAGTTGCTCAACAGCAGCTGGTAGCGGCCCACATCGTCCAGTCCCGGCCCGCCGTAGCGGGCGGAGTAGACGCCGGGGGCACCCTGGAGCGCGTCCACACAGACGCCGGAGTCGTCGGCAATGGCGGGCAGACCGCTGGCCTCCATCACCGCCCGGGCCTTCAGCATGGCGTTTTCCGCAAAAGTGGTTCCCGTCTCCTCCACATCCACATGAAGGCCCATATCGGACTGGAGCACAACCTCCACCCCGTGGGCGGAGAGGATTGCCTGCATCTCCACCAGTTTATGCGTATTTTGGGAGGCAAGTACAAATTTCATCACGCAAGACCTCCTATGATCTCCCGCTGCAGCTGGATCAGTTCCCGGATGCCGCCGGCGCAGAGGCGCACCAGTTCCTGCTGCTCCGCCAGGGTGAAGCTGCGGCCCTCGCCGGTACCCTGGAGTTCAATCAGCTCTCCCCGGTCGTTCATCACACAGTTCAAGTCCACCATGGCACTGCTGTCCTCCTCATAGCAGAGGTCCAGCATGGGCTGATCCGCCACAATTCCGGCGGATACCGCCGCCACGCAGCCCTTAATGGGACTGCGGCCGATCCAACCCTCCTCCACCATTTTCCGACAAGCCAGCGCCATGGCGATGAAGCCGCCGGTGACGGAGGCCGTGCGGGTACCGCCATCCCCCTGGAGCACATCGCAGTCCACGGTGATGGTCCGGTCCCCCAGCAACTCCATGTCCACCGCGGCCCGGAGGCTGCGGCCAATAAGCCGCTGGATCTCCGCGGAGCGGGGACTCAGCTTCAGCTTGCTGATATCCCGGCGGCTGCGCTCCCGGTTGGCCCGGGGCAGCATGGAGTACTCCGCCGTCACCCAGCCGGTGCCCTCCGGTACATGGCGGGGCGCGCCCAGTTCCACGCTGGCGCAGCAGAGCACCTTGGTGTGTCCGCACTGGATCAGCACGCTGCCCTCCGCATAGTCTACAAAGCCGGCGGTAATTTTTACCGGTCGCAATTCATTGGCTTTTCTTCCGTCAATACGGTTCATATGTCTCCTCCTCAGATCAGCGCTCCCACATATTCCTGGGCGTCAAAGGGCTGGAGATCGTCTATCCCCTCCCCTAGGCCCACAAACTTTACCGGTACCTGCAAAGCCTGGGCAATGGCGATAACAATCCCGCCCTTGGCGGTGCCGTCCAGCTTGGTGAGCACAATACCGGTGCACCCGGCGGTCTCCTTAAACTGCCTGGCCTGAATGAGGCCGTTCTGCCCGGTGGTAGCATCCAGTACCAGCAGGGTCTCCACCGCCGCCTCCGGCAGT
Organism: uncultured Eubacteriales bacterium; assembly: GCA_900555795.1. Lineage (GTDB taxonomy): Bacteria > Bacillota > Clostridia > Oscillospirales > Oscillospiraceae > Pelethomonas. The sequence continues at coordinate 359 of USMP01000077.1, read as the reverse complement.
TCCCGATCAATGATTTTCCGCAGCTTATGAAGTTCCGCCATCAGGTTGGCCTTGTTGTGCAGCCGCCCGGCGGTGTCGCAGATCACCACGTCCGCCCCCCGGGCCTTGGCGGCCTGCAGCGCGTCAAACAGCACCGCCCCAGGGTCCGCCCCCTCGTTCTGGCGCACCAGTTCGCACCTGGCACGATCCGCCCATATCTCCAGCTGGTCGGCGGCGGCGGCCCGGAACGTATCCCCGGCACACAGCAGCACCCGCTTTCCCTCCCGGCGCAGCCGGTCCGCCAGCTTGCCGATGGAGGTCGTCTTGCCCACGCCGTTGACGCCCACCATCACGCAAACCAGCGGCTTTTGCCCCATCTT
>USMP01000076.1 GCA_900555795.1 uncultured Eubacteriales bacterium | reverse complement strand
CGACACGGCCCGGGTTCAGATCCAGCAGGATTTCCTCAAGGCCGTGGCCAAGCAGTGCCTCCAGTTGGGCAACTGGACCAAGGTGAAAGAGTTCGCCACCATTTTTTCCGAGAATGTGGAGACGGATATCCCCCTGCAGAACCTGCTGTGGTTCGCCCAAAAGGCCATGGGGGTCAATATGGACAACGTCCAGTTTATGACCATGCCGGGGAACTACGAGGGCTGGGCATACAGTCGCACCTATGGCAACAACCAGTCCTATGTCTTTGCCTACCCCGACGAGATCGTGGCGATGGTGAACCAGTTTTTTAACCCCTACAGCCGGGATATTACGGAGGACGATCTCCAGATTATGGGGAAGAATAAGGATGGCTCTCTATATGTGACCAATGGAACCCTGGCCGATCAGCGGGCGGCTTCGGCTGTTTCCTCCCACAGCGGCTCCAGCGGCAGTTCCTCCTCCAGCACGCCCCCTGCGGAGGCGGAGGAGCCTAAACTGCCCCCGGCCGGGGAGGGGGAAGGCGCCGGGGGAGAATCTGGTACGGAACCGGATTCCGGCTCGGAGCCCGATTCCGGTACGGAGCCCGGCCCGGAACCGGAGCCCAGCCCGGAACCGGAGCCCGGCACAGAGCCGGGGGCGGGCGGCACGGATATTCCGGAGACGCCCGGGGAGCCCACCCTGCCGCCTGAGGAGCCCCCTGTGCCCTCCGATGGGGACAGCGGCAGCGGCGGGGATACCGGAGAGAGCGATGGGAGTGATACCCAGCCGCCGGATTGGCTGCGGGCCGGCTGACGGACGGGATATGGCAGAATACAGCCCGAAAGGATAGAAAAGTACAATGGGTCGATATCGTGGCAGGCGGGAGGCATCCCGCCCGGAGAGAGAGAAGCATGGGTCAACGCCTTTGGAGCGACCGGAGGCGGGCGGCCCGGCGGAAGTGGGAGACCCCTTTGCCGATGACGCGGAGCGGGTTGTGGAAAAGAAGCGGTTTTTCCGTACCAAAGCGGGGAGAATACTCATCATCGTCCTGGCGTGTGTAGCGGCGGCGGCGGTGGGCGGCATGGCGGCCCTGGGCCAATGGATCAAGGCCCCCACACTGCCGGTTCAGCCTGACAGCCAGGAGCAGCAGACCGGAGGGCAGGGTCAGACTCCGGACATTTCCGCTCCACCCACCGACGATGAACTGTACCCGGATGACGGCTATGGCGGGGAGATGCCCACGCTGTCCGGAGAGCGGAAGGAGGGGGTATACACCTTCCTGCTGGTGGGGACAGATAAGGACGACGGCAACACCGATACCATTATGGTGGCCAGCTACGACACGGTGAACCAGAATGTGTCCATCATGTCCATCCCCCGGGATACCATGATCAACGAAAAGTGGGATATCAAAAAGATCAACTCCGTCTACTCCCGCACCGGCTCCAGCATAGAATCCCTGGCCAAACGCGTGCAGAAGCTGGTAGGGTTCAAGCCGGACTTCTACGTGAAGGTGGATCTGACCATGTTCGTGGAACTGGTGGATCTGGTGGGGGGCGTGGAGTTCGATGTGCCCCAGGACATGGACTATGACGACCCCTGGCAGGATCTGCATATCCACCTGAAAAAGGGCGTGCAGCTGCTGGATGGGGAGAAGGCCATGCAGCTGGTCCGCTTCCGCCGCTACGCCGAGGGCGATATTAAGCGGGTGGAGGTCCAGCAGAACTTTTTGAAGGCCCTCATCAAGGAGTGCCTGGATATCAAGCACTGGGGCAAGATCAAGGCCTATATTGACCTGGCCATGGAAAATGTGCAGACAGATCTGGAGTTTGGCTCCGTGGTGTGGTTTGCCGCCAACGTGCTGGGACTCAACAGCGCCAGCGCCCTCAGCATGGACAGCGTCTATACATGTACCATTCCCGGCAACTACTGGGCTTCCGCCTGGAGCCGGGATACCCACCAGAATCAGTCCTACGTGACCATCTACCCCAACCAGGTGGTGCAGCTGGTGAACGAGCGGTTTAACCCCTATCTCCAGAATGTCACCACGGGGATGTTGGATGCCATGAGCATCCTGTCCAACGGGGATATCGCCTCCTCCACCGGGAGTCTCCGGGACACCCAGCACAACGCCATCATGGCGGTGCGCCGGGGGGAGGCCTACTACGATGAAAACGGCAGCATCGTCTATGGTACGCCGCCGGTGACGCCGGAGGTGGACGCCAACGGAAACTACTATATCCTGGACGAGGCGGGAAACGTGGTGTACACCGATGAGAAGGGTACGCCCCTGGAGAATCCTGCAGATCCGGTCATCCCCGGCACAGAGACGGAGCCGCCCTCCGGCGGCGGGACGGAAACGCCGGCGCCGGAGGATCCTGTCACGGCGCCGGAGGAGGGTGGGGAGATTTCAACGCCTCCATCCGAGGGGGAGCCCACCCTGCCCCCTGAGGAGCCGACAGTGCCGGAGGGCGGCGAAACCGGCGACAATACCGACGGCGACGAGGCGGTTGACACGGAGCCGCCCGGCTGGTTATAATACAGAAAAGAGCAAACCTAAAATAAAGTGAGGATATGGCATGACACCAAAGGAAATGGCCATCGAGGCGGCGAAGGCGCTGGACAGCAAGAGGGGAAAGGATATCCGGGCCATGGAGGTTACGGACCTGACCAGCCTTGCGGACTATTTTGTAATTTGCACCGGCGGCAGCAATACCCAGATCAGCGCCCTGTGCGACGCGGTGGAGGAGAGGCTGGAAACCGAGGGCGGGGAGAAGCCCCTGCGCCGGGAGGGCTACCGCGGCGGCACGTGGGTGCTGCTGGACTACGGCTGCCTGGTGGTTCACGTGTTTAACGAGGAGGCCCGCCAGTTCTATTCTCTGGAACGGCTGTGGAGCGACGGAAGGCCCGTGGACTTAAGCGGGGCGCTGACAGAGGACTGATCCGCCCGGGATTTCCCGGCGGCCGGGGCGGCTTTTTGCCCCGGGCCTGGCCGGATTTGGGGGGAAGGTGGGCAAAAGCGCGAATTCGCCTTGACAAATGGGGAGATTTCCCCTACAATATAGGACGCAAAACAGCAATGAGGGAGAAAACGCGCGGAGTGCCCGCCTCAGAGAGCCGACGGCTGGTGAGAGTCGGTGGGGGTCCCGCGTCATACTGGCTCCGGAGCTTTCCGCCTGAATTGGTTTAGGGCGGGACGGCTGGCCCCGTTAACGGCCTGGGCCCATCGCATAGGGCCTGTAAGCGCCCTGGCGGCAACGCCGGGCGGAACCCAGGGTGGTACCGCGAAGCATTTCGCCCCTGGCCGGAAATCGGCCAGGGGCTTTTTATGGGAAAAAAGAAATTTCATCATAGAAAGTGAGAACGCCATGAAGTACGATTTTACCACCATTGAGAAGAAATGGCAGAAAAAGTGGCAGGAGGAAAAGACCTTTGCCGCCCATACGGGGGACACGGAGAAGCCGAAGTTTTTCGGCCTGGTGGAATTTCCCTACCCTTCCGGCAACGGCCTGCACGTGGGCCACGCCAGGCCCTATACAGCCATGGACGTGGTGGCCCGGAAAAAGCGGATGGACGGCTATAATGTGCTCTTCCCCATGGGCTATGACGCCTTTGGCCTGCCCACAGAGAACTACGCCATTAAAAACCACATCCATCCCGCCAAGGTAACACACGACAACATCGCCAATTTCCGCTCTCAGCTGCAGATGCTGGGATACAGCTTTGACTGGGACCGGGAGGTGAACACAACCGACCCCAGCTACTACAAGTGGACCCAGTGGATTTTCCTTCAGCTCTACAAGCATGGCCTTGCCTATAAGACCTCCATGCCGGTGAACTGGTGCACCTCCTGTAAGTGCGTGCTGGCCAACGAGGAGGTGGTGGAGGGGGCCTGCGAGCGCTGCGGCGCCCCTGTCATCCGCAAGGAGAAGAGCCAGTGGATGCTGGGGATCACCAAATACGCCCAGCGCCTCATCGACGATCTGGACGGCCTGGACTTTATTGAGCGGGTGAAGACCCAGCAGAAGAATTGGATTGGCCGCTCCACCGGCGCGGAGGTCACATTCCAGGCCACCACCGGGGACAGCATTGTGGTCTTTACCACCCGGCCCGACACCCTCTTCGGCGCCACCTACATGGTGCTCTCCCCTGAGCACGAACTGGTGAGAAGCTGGCTGGAGAGCGGAAAACTCCGGAACGCCGGGGATGTGGCGGCCTACCAGTCTGCCGCCGCCTCCAAAAGCGACCTGGAGCGCACGGAACTGAACAAGGAAAAAACCGGCGTAAAGCTGGAGGGCGTCCGGGGTGTGAACCCGGTGAACGGGCGGGAGATCCCCATCTTTATCTCCGACTACGTCCTGGCCAGCTACGGCACCGGCGCCATTATGGCGGTTCCCGCCCATGACGAGCGGGACTGGGAATTTGCCAGAAAGTTCGGCTGCGAGATTATTGAGGTGGTCTCCGGCGGGGAGGATGTGCAGAAGGCCGCCTTTACCGCCAAGGACGACACAGGTGTTCTGGTTAATTCCCAGTTCCTCAATGGCCTTACCGTCAAGGAGGCCATCCCCGTGATTACCAAATGGCTGGAGGAGAAGGGAATTGGCGAGGCCAAGGTCAACTACAAGCTGCGGGACTGGGTATTCTCCCGCCAGCGCTATTGGGGTGAGCCGATCCCCATGGTCTGGTGTGACAAGTGCGGCTGGCAGCCCCTCAGCGAGGATCAGCTGCCCCTGCTGCTGCCGGAGGTGGACAGCTATGAACTCACCGACGACGGCCAGAGCCCCCTCTCCAAGATGACAGACTGGGTGAACACCACCTGCCCCTGCTGCGGCGGCGCAGCCAGGCGGGAGACGGACACCATGCCCCAGTGGGCCGGCTCCAGCTGGTATTTCCTGCGGTACATGGATCCCCACAACGATAAGGCCCTGGCCTCCAGGGAGGCGCTGGAGTACTGGTCCCCGGTGGACTGGTACAACGGCGGCATGGAGCACACCACGCTCCACCTGCTCTACAGCCGGTTCTGGCACCGCTTCCTCTACGACATCGGCGTGGTGCCCACGCCCGAACCGTATCAGAAGCGCACCAGCCACGGCATGATCCTCGGCGAGGGTGGGGAGAAGATGAGCAAGAGCCGGGGCAACGTCATCAACCCCAACGACATCATCGACCAGTTCGGCGCGGATACCATGCGCACCTATATTATGTTCATCGGCGACTTTGAGAAGGCCGCCGCCTGGTCCGCCAACGCGGTGAAGGGCTGTAAACGGTTTTTGGACCGTGTGTGGAATTTGTGTGAAGTGGAACACGTGGGGGATGACTACTCCCAGGCCAATGTGTCCGCCGTCCATAAGACCATTCGCAAGGTCAGCGAGGATATTGAGGCCATGAAGTTCAACACCGCTATCGCCGCCCTGATGAGCCTTGTCAACGACTACTACGCCAACGGCGCCAGCCGGGGGGATATGAAGGCGCTGCTGCTGATGCTCTCCCCCTTCGCGCCCCACCTGTGCGAGGAGCAGTGGGAGCAGATGGGCTTTGCCGCTGAGACGGGGAAGATGGCCTGCCAGATGGCCTGGCCCGTCTACGACGAGAGCAAGACCATCGCGGCCACCGTGGAGATGGCGGTCCAGGTGCAGGGCAAGCTCCGGGGCACCATCGTGCTGCCTCTGGACAGCGACCAGGACGCGGCTGTGGCTGCCGCCCGGGCCAATGAGCGGGTGGCCAGGTTCCTGGACGGCATGGAGACCGTAAAGGTGATCTATGTAAAAAACAAGCTGGTGAACCTGATCGTGCGGCCCGCCAGGTAAGCGCGCGGGCTGTGCGCCTGACAGGCAGCTTCCCGCTCCGGCCTGCTTTCTCAAATTTTGCGGAATTTTGCATAGTTTAGCCTTGACAAGAGACAATGTAACCAGTATAATGCTATCTGTTAAGCCATGTAATTGGCCCTTAAAGGTATCCTGGATAAAGCCGGATACGTCGGAGGGAGGGAAAATAGATGTCTGAAGTCCATGTGCGGGAAAATGAATCTCTGGACAGCGCTCTCAAGCGCTTTAAGCGCAGTTGTGCCAAGGCCGGCGTCATCGCTGAGGTCCGCCGCAGAGAGCATTACGAGAGCCCCAGCGTGAAGCGTCGGAAGAAGTCCGAGGCGGCCCGTAAGAATCGTAATAAGCGTTTCTATTGATATGCTTCCCCCAAAAGAGGACCCTTCCCCGGGTCCTCTTTTTTGCGCTTTTTTGGAGTCACTTTGGCCACTGTAAGGGGTGTGGGGCGGAGTCAGCGCCCGGGCTGGCGCGGTTCAGGTCGGGGGAAGAGCCGGGGCAGCAGGTCCTCCACCTCCGGATACATAAGAAAGGCTGCTGCCAGATCCATCTCTTTTCCCGCCTGAATTTTCCGCGACAGGGTGTCGGCGTCATCAAACAGAACGAAGTGGCTCTTCCCCTGTTCCGTGTAGGTGAAGTATTTGGCGCAGAGATCCCGGGAGTAGAATACTGCCGGCTGCCGCCGCTCCATCAGTTCCCTCAGCGCCGCCCCGGTCAGGGGCGTGCCCTCGCCGCTGGGACAGGGGAGAGGAAACTCCATGCGCAGGCGCTGGAGGTCCAGGGCCAGCCGCTGCGGGCCAAACCGCTCCGCCGCCGCGTCCAGCCGCTGGCGGAAGGTGCCGCCGGAGATGGCGG
>USMP01000075.1 GCA_900555795.1 uncultured Eubacteriales bacterium | reverse complement strand
CTCCCTCTCAGCACCCGACTCTACCAGATCTCCTGCGACCTGTCTCAGCTGCTGGATCAGTTTCAGCCGGAGGAGGTAGCAGTGGAGGAACTGTTTTTTTCCAAGAACATCACCACCGGTATTGCCGTGGCCCATGGCAGAGGCGTGATTCTGCTGGAGGCGGAGCGCGCTGGGGTTCCGGTGTATGAGTATACCCCCATGCAGGTGAAGCAGGCGGTGGCGGGCTACGGCGGGGCGGACAAGCGCCAGGTCATGCTGATGACGGCCAGGCTCCTGGGCATGAGGGAGGTTCCCCGGCCTGACGACGCCGCCGATGCCTTGGCCATCGCCATCTGCCATGGCCGCAGCGCTACCAGTCTGTTGAATACCGAACGGGTCTTCGATCCAAAGAAATACGATACAAGATAAGTATTTCAGAAGCGAAACACCGTTTCTCGCTAGAATTTCTTTTATTTGTTTTTTTAAAGAAACGGATGTATGTCCAGGAGGTACTTATGTATTACTATGTTTCCGGTACGGTGGCCCATGTGGAGCCGTACCTGGCGGTGATCGACTGCGGCGGTGTGGGGTATGCCTGCCGGACTACCAGCTACACATTGTCCCAGATCAAGAAAGGTGACAAGGCAAAACTCTTTACATATCTCAGTGTTCGGGAAGACGCTATGGATCTCTATGGCTTTGCCACGGCGGAGGAGCAGAAGCTGTTTCAGCAGCTGATCTCCGTATCCGGCGTGGGACCGAAGGCGGCTCTCGCCATCCTTTCCACCAGCACTCCCGCCAACCTGGCACTCAGCATTATTACCGGGGATGAGAAGGCCCTGGTGGCTGCCCAGGGGGTGGGAAAGAAGATTGCCCAGCGGGTGATCCTGGAACTGAAGGATAAGCTGGCCAAGGGCCAGACCATCTCCGCCTCGGGGGAGAGCATCGCCGGCCCAGCCGTCACCATTATTCCCCAGAACAAACTATCTGAGGCATCCGCTGCGCTGGCGGTGCTGGGCTATTCCCAGGCGGAGATCAATGTGGCCCTCAAGGGGATCGACATGGAGCGGGAGGGCCTGGAACAAATCATACGGCTGGCTCTGAAGAATATGATGAAGGGGTAGCGAAAAATGGAACAGTACGGCAAAACCAAAACCGTAGTCAAAAACGGCATTACCTTCGGCACCTGTCTTGCTATGGTGATCTCCTATGTCAACTGGCATTCCGTAGGCTGGGCCATTTTCCACGGCCTGCTCAGCTGGGCCTATGTGCTCTACTATGTTATCCGCTACTAATATGCGGCAGGGGAAGGGGGGTATAGGCCTGTGAGCATTGATTTTTCCGGAAAAGAGCCCTTTGTGGAGGAGGAACCTCTTGTAACCACCTCCTTTACCCCGGCGGACGAGGGGGAGTACTCCCTGCGTCCCCGGACGCTGAAGGAGTACATTGGGCAGGAGAAGGCCAAGGGCAATCTGGAGGTGTTTATTCAGGCCGCCAAAATGCGGCAGGAGCCTCTGGACCACGTGCTGCTCCACGGCCCTCCGGGGCTGGGCAAGACCACCCTCTCCGGCATTATCGCCAATGAGATGGGGGTCAACGTCCGCATCACCTCCGGCCCCGCTATCGAGAAGGCGGGGGATCTGGCGGCGCTGCTGACCAATCTGAACGAAAATGACATCCTCTTTGTAGACGAGATTCACCGCCTCAACCGCTCGGTGGAGGAGGTGCTGTACCCCGCCATGGAGGACTTCGCCATCGATATCATTATTGGCAAGGGCCCCTCCGCCAACTCCATCCGCCTGGATCTTCCAAAGTTTACCCTCATTGGAGCCACCACCCGGGCGGGACAGCTCTCTGCGCCCCTCCGGGACCGGTTCGGTGTGACCCTGCGTCTGGAACTCTATACCCCGGAGGAACTGGCTCTGATCGTCACCCGCTCCGCCGGGATCCTGGACGCCCCCATTGAGCCCGAGGGTGCCATGGAGATTGCCCGCCGCAGCCGGGGCACGCCCCGGATCGCCAACCGGATGCTCCGTCGGGTACGGGACTTTGCACAGGTCATGGGGGATGGGGTCATCACCAGGGCTCTGGCAGACAAGGCCCTTACCGCCCTGGAGGTGGATCACCTGGGCCTGGACAACATCGACCGGAGGATGCTGCGGGCTATCATTGAATACTATGGCGGGGGCCCGGTGGGGCTGGAGACCCTGGCCGCTACCATCAATGAGGAGTCTGTAACGCTGGAGGATGTGTATGAGCCCTATCTCATGCAGCTGGGCTTCCTGACCCGGACCCCCCGGGGCCGCTGTGTGACCGCCAAGGCCTACGAGCACCTGGGCCTGCGGGCGGTCAGCGGCGGCGATATGGAGCAGCTGACGCTGTGATGGGGAAAAACAGCGGTGAGAGCCGAAACTATCTGGCGGCGGTGGTGCTGCGGCGGGAACTTCCGGAGGAGGCCTACTTCCGGGATCTGGCGCCGGTGCGTTATCTGATGGAGGGCCATCCCCTCCTCTTTGACCGGCCCGTCACATTTCTGGTAGGGGAGAACGGAAGCGGAAAATCCACCCTTCTGGAGGCCATCGCCGTGGCCTGCGGATTCAACGCCGAGGGCGGCACCCGGAACTTCCGCTTTTCCACCTGCTCCACCCACTCCCAGCTGGGGGATTATCTGACTCCTGCCAGGCGCCGCTACCCCCGCGACGGTTTTTTCCTCCGCGCGGAGAGTTTTTACAATGTCGCCAGCTACATAGACCGTCTGGACGATGAACCTTCCTTTAGTCCCCGGCTCATCGACAGCTATGGGGGCCGCTCCCTTCACCGCCAGTCCCATGGGGAAAGCTTTCTCGCACTGGTGCAGCACCGCTTCGGCGGAGAGGGGCTATACCTTCTGGACGAGCCGGAGGCGGCGCTGTCCCCCAGCCGCCTGCTGACACTTCTTGGGGAGATCCACCGCCTCACGGAGTCGGACTCCCAGCTGATTATCGCAACCCACTCTCCCATCCTTATGGCCTATCCGGACGCTAGGATCTACCTCCTCTCCCAGGAGGGCATCCGTCCGGTAGCGTACCAGGAGACGGAGCACTACCAGCTGACCCGGCGGTTTCTGGAAAATCCAGAGCGGATGCTGCGGTACCTGCTGGACGAACAACAATCATAAAGGAGCAATTGTATGGGCAAACTATTTGGCACGGACGGCATCCGGGGCATTGTAGGGGAAAACCTTACGGCGGAACTGGCCTATCGGGTAGGTCAGGCGGTGGCGGCGGTGCTGTGGGAGGAAAAGGGGAGTAAGCCCCTGATCACCATCGGCATGGATACCCGGATCTCCTCCGATATGCTGGAGGGGGCCATGATCGCCGGTATTACATCCGTGGGCGGCGATGTGATGCCCCTGGGCACCATCCCAACCCCCGCTGTAGCTTACCTGACGGTAAAGGTGGGGGCGGACGCGGGAGCCGTCATTTCCGCCAGCCACAACCCCTTTGCGCATAACGGCATCAAGGTGTTCAACAGCCAGGGCTACAAACTCTCCGATGCTCTGGAGGAGCGGGTGGAGGCCAAAATTCTGGGCGATGCGCTCCCCATCTGCAAGGGGGCGGACATCGGCAAGCGCATCCACGGGATGAAGGTGCTCAAGCAGGAGTACATCCATCATCTGGCCGGCACTGTGGAGGACGACCTGGGGGGCATGCGCATCCTGGTGGACTGCGCCAACGGTGCCGCCGCCGCCACCGCTCCGGACCTCTTTGCCAATTTTGCCGTTGAGGCGGATTTCATCCACCGCAAGCCCAGCGGCGTCAATATCAACGACCAGTGCGGCTCCACCCATCTGGACAGTCTGGCCGCCATGGTCACGGCAGGCCATTACGATCTGGGGGTTGCCTTTGACGGAGACGCGGACCGCTGCCTTATGGTGGATGAGCGGGGCGGCGTAATTGACGGGGACAAGACCATGGCGGTATGCGGACTCTCCATGCGGGAGGCAGGGCGGCTTACGGGCGGCGCTATTGTTGGTACCGTCATGAGCAACCTGGGACTGCATGAGTTCTGCAAACAGCACGGTATCCATCTGGTGTGTACCAGCGTGGGGGACCGAAACGTGTTGGAGAAAATGCTGGAGCAGGGCTACCGCATCGGCGGGGAGCAGTCAGGTCACACCATCTTCACCGACTTTGCCACCACAGGTGACGGTCAGCTGACGGCCCTGCAGTTTTTGCAGATACTGCGCCGCAGCGGCCGGAAGGCCTCTGATCTGGTATCCATCTGCCCCCAGTATCCCCAGACCCTGATCAACGTGAAGCTGGAAAACGTGCCGGGCCTGAAGGAGGCTGTCATGGCTTCGCCGGTGCTGGCGGAGGCGGTGGACCGGGAGGAGAAGGCCCTGGGCGGAGATGGCCGGATCCTGGTCCGTCCCTCCGGTACGGAGCCGCTGATCCGTGTCATGGTAGAGGCAAAAACTGCGGAACAGGCGGATTCTTGTGCAAATCGCCTGGCTGGTTTGGTGAAAACGCTAAAAATCTGATGGGATCTCACCCAAAAATTTTAATATTTACTTGACAAGACCACACAGAAATAGGTATAATAAGCATGTTAATCAAACACGCCCACCATACCCCATATGACCAGCAGTCCGACGAGGCGCTGTGCGCCTTGGCAAGGGGAGGGGACCGGCAGGCCGAGGAGGCCTTGGTTTCCCGCTATACCAGGCTGGTTCGCCAGTTGGCGCGCCCCTATTTTCTTGCGGGCGGCGAACGGGATGATTTAATTCAGGAGGGTATGATCGGCTTGATCTATGGTGTTCGGGAGTACGATGCGGCCAAGCAGGCCAGCTTCCACACCTTTGCAGAAATCTGCATCCGCAACCGCCTGTATTCCGCGGTCCGCTCCGCAGCCCGAGACAAGCACACACCGCTGAACCAGTCGGTTCCTCTGGAAATACCCTTCTCTGACAGTCCTACCTCCCTATATGGCGCGGCTCTGGTTTCCCAAACGAATCCCGAGGATTTGATCATCGGTCGTGAGGGCGCGCAAGATACCCTGCGGGGTTTGCGCAAGCAGTTGTCCGAGTTCGAGGCAAAGATTTTGGGGTACTATTTAGACGGTCTTTCATGCAGGGAAATTGCCAAGACGGTGGGCAAGCCCCCCAAGTCCGTGGACAACGCCGTGCAGCGCATTCGGCGCAAAGTGGCACGGCACCTTACTTCCGGCGATCTCAGCAGTGGCTGAACGCAATATATTTTTTTCTATATCAAAGAGAGGGTTAACAGCATGTACGAAGACAAGACTTTAGTTTGCAAAGAGTGCGGCAACGAGTTCGTGTTCACCGCCGGTGAGCAGGAGTTCTACGCGGAGCGCGGCTTCCAGAACGAGCCCCAGCGCTGCAAGGCCTGCCGCGACGCTCGCAAGAACGCCGCCCGTGGTCCCCGCGAGTACTTCACCGCTGTCTGCGCTTCCTGCGGTGGCGAGGCCCGTGTGCCCTTCGAGCCCAAGAGCGATCGCCCCGTCTACTGCAGCGATTGCTTCGCCAAGATGCGCGAGCAGGGCTAAGCAGCCGACAAAAAGGTCCATCTGTAAAAAAGGTATGTTGCGGAGTTTTCCGCAACATACCTTTTTGTTTGTTGCACCTATTGCCCGCCGCAAAAATCCGCTCCTGCGGCTTAACGCGGCGCCATCCCGCCCCACGATCTGCGGGGAGGGAGAGAAGCCGCCCTGCCGAATATCTGTGGCATCCGGCAGAGCGGCTTTTTGTGCGTTTGCTTTCACGTGGGCAGTAGTTTAAGACATGTTGTCCAGAGTCAGCATGTTGTACTGCCGGGTCAGGCGCAGATCCTCCCGACTGAGCATCAGCCGTTGGCGGAGAGTCTCGTCCTCGGTCAGCGGATCCGGCGATACCAGCACCTTCAGGGAGACGGGGGTCATGGTGCGGAAGCTGAGGCCAGACAGAACGCCAAATCGGCTCCGGTCCTGCTCCAATCGGTCGATGCAGTAGAGAAACACCTGCTCCGCCGGGCTGCGCTGGCACTGAAAGGCGTAATTATAGATAAACGTATAGCGGGTCATATGGCCTGTGTACAGGCTGCGGCACCGGCCTGGGTCCTGAAGGGTGGTCAGATCATAAAACAGTACCGCCCCCATCCGGTCCTCCCGGTCCGTATGGTAGTGCTCCAGCACACTGCGGGAAATTCGCTTTACACGCCCGTCGAAGAAATACAGGTACTCCCGGTGGGAGAAGGCCCCGGGCTCCGGCTCCGGCCTCGCTGAACCCTCCTGACGCAGCAGATGGTTCACCGACACATGCAGGGCCTCCGCCAGTTCTCCCAGCGTTTCTACGTCCAGGGATATCTCCCCGTTTTCATACTTGGACAGGGTGGACTTGCCCTTATGGATCAGCCGGGCCAGCTGCTCCAAGGTCAGGCCGCTGGCCTGCCGGTAGTGGCGGATCTGCTGGCCCACACGTCTGCTGATCTCCATCCCCATGGCACACCTCCCGGTTTCCCAGCAATCAACTTTTTCCTTTCCACCGCCAGGGAAGCCTGACGGGAAAGGTAACTATAGCCAGTATATCCCAGAAATTTTCCACTGTCAATCAACTACTTGGGAAAATGTCCACCGGAGGAGGACGCACATCGATTTGCATAGATTCCACAACTATCATATACTGAGACTGACAGTATATATGCAAATTGAATAGGGAGGCTATTGTATGGGCCGCAGCTTTTGTAAGG
>USMP01000074.1 GCA_900555795.1 uncultured Eubacteriales bacterium | reverse complement strand
CCTGGCGGGGCGGAAATGTCCGGGGCGGGTCCCGGAGCAGCCGCCCATAAGCGCTGAGAGGGGGCGCCGGACATAATCCTATGCCCGGCGCCCCCTCTCCGTGGGACGGTCAAAAGCCCTTCAGGGGCCTACTGCCCCAGATAGCTGCTGTCAAAGCTGTAGGGCAGCAGATCCCGCAGCGTCAGTTCCAGGGTTTTCCCCTCCCGGTTCACCAGGATGACCTCCATGGTCAGTTCCGGGTTGAACTCCGCCAGCACCTGCCGGCAGACGCCGCAGGGGGCGGTGAACCGCTCCGTATCGGCGGCCACGGCGGTGCGCTCGGCGCAGTTGGTGGGGGTGTAGCCGGCGTTTTCAATGTTGCACCCGGTGAACACCGTCCCGTCCTCGCACTCCAGTGCCGCTCCCACCGGGAAGTGGGAGTAGGGCACGTAGGCCATGGGCAGCATGTCCCGGGCCTTTTGGCATAGTTCCTGCTTGGTCATATGGCGTCTCCTTTCCGTCCGCTTACCAGCTTACGCCCAGATCGGGCCGCACGTCCAGGTCGATAATCTCCCGGGCGTCATAGAACTGCATGTACCGCTCCAGGCTCTTCCCGCTGCGCAGGGTGGTGCCGTCGGGGTGGAGCCGGTCACAGATGACGGCGCAGATGTCCTTCTTAATGAAGCTGAAGGACTCAATGCCCACGGAGCAGAAGATGCGGAAGCCCTGGCTCTGGAGGAACCGGAAGGCCTCCCCGGTCTGCTGCCAGTCCCCCCCGTCGGGCCGCTCCCCGTGGGGGTAGAAGAGCACGTTGGTCTCCCCCACCAGGCTCCCCACCTCGTCGAACCACTTTTGGGTGTCGCTCTGGATCTTGGCCATGTTGCCGCTGCCCAGGCGGATGTGGCCCCAGGTGTGGCTGCCGAAGGTCCAGCCCGTCCGCTTCAGTTCCGCGATGATGGGCTTCACCGCCTCCCGCTCCGCCTGGCGGCTGGCCTCCCGCTCCTCGGTCCACTCCACGTCGCCGTCGGTCTGGGTCCGGTAGCCCAGAAGCCCCTCATAGCCGGTGACGCTGAGGCAGGCCTTGGCCCCAAAGGGGGAGAAGTCCGGGTGCTCCTCCACAAATTTGTCCAGGATGGTGATGGCGTCCAGATCCCGGGAAACCACCTCGGTGCCTGCCGGGTCCAGGCCCCAGGACCAGATCCTGCCGTCCTCCCCCAGAATCAGCTTGTAGGTGAAGCCGTTTTCCAGCATGTAGGAGTAGTAGTTGGTGTCGTCGTAGGAAAAAATCAGGGGCTTTTTTCCCTCGGGCAGGTAGAGGGTGCTTCGCACCATCACCGGCGCGCCGCTCTCGTCCACGCTCTCCCGCCACACATCCGCGATATCCACCAGCACGTAGCCGTTGGCGTACACGCTGTCCAGGATCTTGCGAAACTCGTCCGCCGTCACCATGTAGTCGTCCAGTCCCTCGGACTGGGCGTCCCCGTCGAAGGCCAGTTCCGGATAGGCGATGACCGGGTGAAAAAAGAGGTGCTCCACCACGCCGTCATAGGCGACGTAGGTCACGCCGTCCCGGACGCCCCCCGCCGGGGCCTGGGTGGGGTCCAGAATCTCGTAGGGCTCCGGCTCCGGCGCCGGAGTAACCACCACCGGCTTCTCCGGCAGCGCCACGCTCTCCTGGCTGCTCTGCCCGGCGTCCCCATCCGGGGAAGGCGCCTCCGGGGGGGCGGAATTCTCCCCCGCGCCGCAGGCCGCCGCCGTCAGCAGCAGCACCAGCGCCAGCAGCAGCGCCGTCAGTTTTTTCATCAGCTGTTCCCTCCTCCGGCGGCCCGGCCGCCTGTGATTACCTGTCCAGTGTACCATGAAAAAGGTGACAATCCAACTGCTGTTTTGCCCAAAAGGGTGACAAACCGGTGACAAAATTTTCCGTCTACTCCTCCAGATAGATCTCCCGAAAGTCCCCCAGGTAGTCGCTGATGTTCTCCCGAATCATGGTTTCCCACTGCCGGGGGGGAGCGAAGGCGTCGGAGGCGGCGAAGGCCAGTTCCTTCACGTCGCAGTCCCGGTGGCCCAGCCAGAAGGCGGTTTCCCCCCGCCGGGGAAGCACCTCCACATAAAATCCATCCTCCAGTTCATAGCGGGTCAGGGTCAGATTCTCCTGTTTCATGCCGCATCCTCCTTTTTTGTACTGTCTCTATCATAGCCCGCCGGAGGGGAATCTGTCAAATGATTTGCGATACGGGGAAAACCATGGTATACTACCCTCGATAAAAAACGCTGCTGCGGGGAGGGAAATGGAATGGCGAAGGAGAGAGACGGCCATTTTGAGGAGGACGCGGTGCTGCTGCTGAACAAGGGCAAACGGGGCCTGCTGCGGATGGTGTTCGGGCGGACCATGGTTATTATCGTGCTGCTGGCGGTCCAGGTAGTGCTGCTGCTGGTGGGCTTTCTGCGCCTAGGGGAGCTGTACTACGGCTCCGCCCTGGCGGCCTCCCTGGTGGTGGCGCTGGTGGTGATCAGCCGGAAGGCGAACCCCTCCATAAAAATCACGTGGATTTTCCTCATCCTGATGGTGCCGGTGTTTGCCATCCCCTTCTACTTCTTTGTGGAGGCGGATATTGGCCACCGGCTGGCCCGCCGCCGGCTGCTGGACATCGAGAGGGAGACCGCCTGCTACGCCGTCCGGCCCGGGGAGGCCAGGGAGAAGCTGATGGCGGAGGACCCGGGGATGGGCCGCCTGGCTGCGTATCTGGAGCGGGTGGGCTCCCAGTCGGTGTATGAGAACTCCGGGGTGAAGTATCTGCCCCTGGGGGAGGACGCCTTCCGGGAGATGCTGGAGCAGCTGGAGCGGGCGGAGCAGTTTATTTTTCTGGAGTATTTTATCATTTCTGAGGGCTACATGTGGGGCCGCATCCTCAGTATTCTGGAGCGGAAGGCCCGGGAGGGCGTGGAGGTCCGGGTGCTCTATGACGGCACCTGCGCCGTGGGCAATCTGCCCTACCGCTACCCGGAGCAGCTGGAGCAGCTGGGGATCCAGTGCCACATGTTCGCCCCCCTGCGCCCGCTGGTGTCCACCCACTACAACAACCGGGACCACCGGAAGATCTTGGTGGTGGACGGCCGGGTGGCCTTCACGGGGGGCATCAACCTGGCCGACGAGTATATCAACCGCAAGGTGCTCCACGGCCACTGGAAGGACAACGCCGTCATGATTACCGGCGAGGCGGTGCGGGGCTTCACCCTCATGTTCCTGCAGATGTGGAACGTGGAGTCCCGGCAGGCGGAGGACTATGGCCGCTACCTGGCCGCCGGCGGGCCGGTGGAGGGGCGGGGCTATGTGCTGCCCTACGGCGACCGGCCCTTCGACGCGGAGAACGTGGGGGAAATGGTGTACATGGACATTCTCAACCGGGCGGTGGACTATGTGCACATTATGACCCCCTACCTGATTCTGGACAACGAGATGATTACCGCCCTCACCTTCGCCGCCAAGCGGGGGGTGGACGTGAAGCTGATTGTGCCCGCCGTGCCGGACAAGAAGTCGGTGTTTGCCCTGACCCGCAGCTACTACAGGGAGCTGATCGAGGGGGGCGTGCAGATCTTTGAGTACACCCCCGGCTTTGTCCACGCCAAGCTGTTTGTCAGCGACGACAGGACGGCGGTGGTGGGCAGCATCAACCTGGACTACCGCAGCCTCTACCTGCACTTCGAGTGCGCCGCCCTCTTCTACGGCTCCGGGGCGGTGGGGGACGTGGAGCGGGACGTGCAGGACACCCTGGCCAGGTGCCGGCGGGTGACGGTGGAGGACTGCCGGCGATATAAGCTGCGCAGCCGGCTCACCGGGTGGCTGCTGCGGCCCCTGGCCCCCCTGATGTAGGGGGCCGGATTACACCTACAGGAGGAGATCATGGACGAGAGCAGGGAACTGGAGCGGCAGACGCGGCTTGCGCGCCTGGCGGCGGCGGACGCGGCCAACGAGTACCTCTACCGCATTTTGGATATTGGGCAGTACATGCTCCAGAGCGGCGGGGAGGTGAGCCGGGTGGAGGACAGCATCCGCCGGCTGTGCCTGTCCTTCGGCGCGGAGCGGGCGGATGTGTTCACCATCACCTCCAGCATTGTGGTGACGATCTATGCCGCCGGCTTTGGGGCCATTACCCAGACCCGGCGGGTGTCGGGCCAGAAGTACGACCTGCACCGGCTGGAGCTGCTTAACCAGCTCAGCCGGCGCATCTGCCAGGAGAAGCTGGGTCTGGAGGAGACGGAGCGGGCCCTGCGGGCCATCCGGGCGGTGCCCCAGTACGGCTTTCCCGTCCAGCTGGGCACCTGGGTGCTGGTGTCGGCGGCCTTCTGCCTGTTTTTTGGCGGCAGCTGGGCGGACGCCGCCGTGTCCGGGGCCATCGGCCTGGTGCTGAAGTTTGTGGACAGCCTGATCCGCCGCACGGAGGCCAACGCCTTCCTCACAGCCCTGGTGTGCTCCTGCCTGGGAGGCGCGCTGGCTGTGCTGGCGGTGCGCTCCGGCCTGGGGGATTCGGAGGACCTGATCAGCATCGGGAATATCATGCTCTTTATCCCCGGCATCGGCCTGACCAACTCCCTGCGGGACATGTTCAGCGGGGATACCATGTCCGGGCTGCTGCGGTTTATTGAGGCGATTTTGCTGGCGCTGACCATCGCCTTCGGCTTTGCCCTGGCGTCGGCCCTGGCATAGGGGCGGGCTTTGCCGGCCCCGGCGCTTTGGCCTCTGTCCCTCCGGAGGGGAGGAGCCCGCGCCCGGGGGCTAAGTGCCCAGGTGTTTAAAAAAAATGGTCCGCCCCCGCTTTGGAGCGGGGGCGGGAGACAAGGAGGCCCTATGAACCATATCATCCAGCTGGCCTGCGCGTTCGCCGGCTCCTTTGGCTTTGCCCTGCTCTTCCATGTGCGGCGGGAGAAACTGCTGCTGGCCAGCCTGGGCGGCCTGCTGGCCTGGGGGGTGTATCTGCTGATGGGCCTGGTGGTGGCCCAGGATGTGCTCCGGTTTTTCGTGGCCTCGGTGGTCGTCACCATCTACGCGGAACTGCTGGCCCGGGCGGTCAAGTGCCCCGCCACCCTCTTCCTTGTGACCGCCGCCGTGCCGATGATTCCCGGGGGCTCCCTGTACCAGACCATGCGCCTGTTCCTGGACGGGGACTTTGCCGCCTGCTCCGCCCAGGGGCTCAATACCCTGCTGCTGGCGGTGGCCATCGCGGTGGGCATGCTGTGCCCCATGTCCCTTTTCCAGCTTCTGCGCCGCTCCAGGGAGGCCCTATCCGCCTCCCTGCGCTCCTAGGGCGCCCATTTCCGGAGACAGCCGGAGAGAGCGTACCGATGCGGAAAATCGCCCTGCGGGGTATGGCCGGAAGGAGGCGGGACACCCTGCTGCTGGGCGGCGTGGTGACGCTGGCCATGATCCCAGTCAGCGGCGGGGACTATTTTGGCGGGGACAACAGCTACTGTCTGGGGGTCTATACCCCGGACTTGGTGGAACTGGGCCGGTTTCAGCTGAAGGAGGGCCACTGGCCCCAGGCCCGGGACGAGGTGGTGCTGGAGTACGCCCGTCTGGCCTCCGTGGGGGCGGAGATGGGGGACAAATCGCCGCCCTGATGGGATGGGAATTTTTGTACCTTGCGCTGGCGGAGGCACGGGGCTGGGACCGCCTGGCGCCCGCCGGTATCAAGACCAGCTTTTACGCGGAACTGGACGGGGCCTATGCCCGGGACACCGCCATCCGGGTGGGGGATACCCTGTCCTTGTGGACGGACACCGTCCGGGTTGACGCCGCCGCCATGCGCTATGAGACGGTGCACAGCGAGGCGGCGGTGCGGGTGGGCGCCATTGTCTGTTATTTCCCGGATACCGGCATTTTCCCCGCCGGGGGGAGCGGCCAGGGGCTGCGGCTGGTGGCGGGACCGCGGCTGCTGGCCCGGCTTCTGCCCAACGCCCTGCGCTCTTACAGTGACAGCGAGGTCCGGGCCATTGCCGGCACCACCGGCGCCTTTTACACCAACGAGTACGGCCTGACGGACTTCTACCTCAACGCCCGGGCGGGGGTTGCCAGCGAGGCGGCGGATACCGCCCTGCTGGTGTTTGCCCGGAACCACAACATGGAGATCGAGGTCTACCGGGAGAGCAGCGAGAAGCTGCTGCGTGACGCTGACCTACGACACCGACTGGCAGATCCACGAGAGCGGCCGGCACCTGGCCTATGTGCCGGTGATCCTCCAGGCCCGGCGCTGCCAGGATATCTATCTCAGCTGGAGCGATGTGAAGATGACGGAGCCGGCAAAGGCGTTTCTGGCCTTCCTGAAGGCCAGGCTGGCCGAAACGGCGGAGCCGTGAGATGGCTGGCGTAAACCGCGGCGCGGAGCCTGTTAAAAAGGGGTAAAGGGCTCTGCGAGGCTTTTTTGACAAAGCGAGGCGGCTCCCAAAGGGAGGGCGCCGCGCTTTGTTTTTTCCGGGAAAACCTGAGGGACTCAGCCAAATACACAGATGCCGAAGATGCCGATCAGCGCCGCGCCCCACCACGCCCACGTTGATCTTCTTCCAGTTGGACAGCGCGATCACGGCCACAAGGCCGATGAGGGAAATCAGAGCCCAATTCATGAAAACTTTCCTCCGTATGGTTCTTTCTCTGTTTGGATGACTGAATCATCAACAGTCAGTCTGTCAAAAGCTTCGCGGGGGCGCGGCGGATTGTCCGCGGGCCGCCTCGCGGCGG
>USMP01000073.1 GCA_900555795.1 uncultured Eubacteriales bacterium | reverse complement strand
CCTTTTTCTACGAAGAAAAAGGAACCCGCCCTGGGGGCGGAACCCCCAAAAATTAAGAAGCAGAAACATCCCCCGGGACAGTTACCTGTCCCCCCGCCACGTGAAAGACCTTTCCCTCCAGCAGCTGGTGGAGCCTGTCATCCTCGCAGCAGGTAATGAATACCTGTCCCCCTCCGATGCGGTTGAGTACAAATTCCTGCCGCCGGGGGTCCAGTTCGCTGAGCACATCGTCCAGCAGCAGCACTGGATATTCCCCCAAAATCTCCCTGTGGACCTCCCTGGCCGCCAGCTTCAGAGCCAGCGCCGCCGTCCGGGTCTGGCCCTGGGAGGCGAAGCTGCGGGCGCTGAGCCCGTCCAGCAGCACCTCCAGTTCATCCTTGTGAGGGCCGGAGAGACACTGGCGGCTGGCAAGTTCCGCCCCATGGTGGGCACGCTGATGGGCCTCCAGCTGCTCCACCAGCACCTGGTGGGGCCCAAAAGGGTCCTCCACCGTTTTCACCGTCTCATAGCGCAGTTCCAGCTTCTCCCGTCCCCCGGAGCACTCCCCGTGGGCGGCGGCGGCGTAGTCCGCCAGGCGGCGGACGAACCGGGCCCGGTAGTGGATCAGCACCGCCCCTGTCTCCGCCAGGCGCCGGTTGAAGTCCGGCAGGGCGGACAGAAGATCCGGCCTCTGGTCGCTGTCCCGCAGGATACGGGTCTTGTGCTCATAGAGCCGCCCATATTCCCCCAGGGCCTCCGCGTACCGGGGCCGCAGCTGGCAGAGGGAGGCGTCCATAAACCGCCGCCGCTGGGCCGCCCCGTCCCGGATCAGCTGCAGATCCTCGGGACTGAAATACACCGTGCTGAGCACCTGGCTCAATTCCGACGCGGCCTTTGCGGGCACCTTGTTCACGGATATCCTCTTCTTCCTTCCAAAGCCCGCCTCGATGCGGCTGACAAAACTCCGCTCCCGGGAAAAGACAGTCCCCTCCAGCACAAATCCCGGCTGTCCAAAGGAGATCAGCTCCCGGTCGGACCGGGTCCGGGGCGACCGGCCGCAGCTGAGGCAGATCAGCGCCTCCAGCAGGTTGGTCTTTCCCTGGGCGTTCTCCCCGAAAATCACGTTGCACACCGGATCAAACGCCACGGCTTCCTCCCGGTAGCTGCGGAAATTTTCCAGCCGCAGCCGCTCAATCCGCATAGGCCACCGTCAAAACCCTGCCCTGAAAGACCACCTGGTCCCCGGGCCGGATTTTTTTGCCCCGCATGGAGCACACCCCGCCGTTGACCTCCACCGCGCCGTCGGCAATCAGGCTTTTGGCCTCGCCGCCGGTGGACACAAGGCCTGCGAACTTCAAAAGATCCTGCAGCTTGATATATTCAGTTGTAATCGTAATGGTTTCCATTCCAAGTATTTCCAATCAGCTGTTTTTCAGCCGCACCGGCAGTACCATGTAGAGAAAGTTCTCCTCCCCTTCCACGGGGGCGATGATGCAGGGAGAGATGCCGGTGTTCAGTTCCAGGCGCACCTGGTCCGCCGGGGCGTACTTCAGCGCCTCCAGCAGATAGCGGTTATTGAAGCCAATCTCCAGGCCGCCGCCGTCCCCGGCCACCCGGCACACGTCCTTGGCTTCCCCATTGCCGGTTTTGGCGGACATATACACCCGGTCCGCGTCAAATACGCAGCGCACCGGGCTCTTCTGCTTGTCGGAGATGACCACGCTCACCCGGTCGATGGACTCCATCATGGTCTTGGTGTCGGCAATAATCGTGATGGGGTTTGCCCGGGGAATGGCGGTCTTGTAGTCCAAAAATTCCCCCTCCAGCCGCCGGCAGATCAGCTGGGTCTGGCCCACCTCAAAGAGGAGGTGCCGGTTGCCCAGGGTGATGGTGGCCAGATCCTCGGTGTCCGCGCAGATTTTTTCCACCTCGCTGAGGGCGGAGCCGGGGGCTACAAAGCTGAAGGCCCCGCCGTCAATCCGCTCCAGAGGCTCCTGGCGCAGAGCCAGGCGGAAGCCGTCCACACTTACCACCGTCAGCCCCCGCTCCCCGATTTCAAAGAGGGAGCCGGTGTGTACGGGCCGGGCCTCGTTGGTGGATACGGCGAAGGCGGTTTCGGCGATCATGGCCCCCAGCACCTTCTGCTGGATGGACACGCTGTACTGGTCCTCCACCTCCGGCAGATCCGGATAGTCGCTTGCGGAGATGGCCAGAATTTCGAAGGACGCGTCGCCGCAGGTCAGCTTGACGTTCAGATTTTTATCGGAGGAAAAGACCACCACATCGTCGGGCATACGGCGGATGATGTCGCCGAAGAGGCGGGCGCTGAGGACAAGGGAGCCATTTTCTGTTACGTCCGCATCCACGGTGGTGCGGATTCCGGTCTGCATGTTGTAGCCGGAGACGGTGAGTACGCCGTCGGCGCTGAGGAGGAGC
Source organism: uncultured Eubacteriales bacterium (assembly GCA_900555795.1). Lineage (GTDB taxonomy): Bacteria > Bacillota > Clostridia > Oscillospirales > Oscillospiraceae > Pelethomonas. The sequence goes on along the minus strand of USMP01000073.1, from coordinate 4,300 downwards.
CCCTCCAGGGCGGGAATGGAGCTCTTGGCGGATACAGCCCGGGAGGCGGTGGAGATGGCGGCCTGCAGGATAGCTTTTTCGCAGGAAAATTTCATAGTGTGCTTCCTTTCTTTTTTCTCTGGCAGGGAATATTCTCAGTAAGAGAAGCATATAATATCTTTTTTTAGTGGTAGCAGCGGTAGGGAAAAATTTTGTGGATACCGGGCGGAAAGGGTTGAAGCGTAAGGAAAAATTCATCCACAGCGGGGTGTGGATAAAGAAAAGGGTTGTCCACGGTTATCCACAGGACAGGGTCCGACAGATTTTGTCCACAGGAATTAAAAAAACTTTTTGTGGAAAGTGTGGAAAACTTAGGGGAAAATGTGAATTACCGCCGAAATTATTTTTTTGAGTTGATGTTGGTAATAATGGACTTCACCGTCTCAGCGAAGGTGGGGTCCTTTTTCATTTTTTTCTCCACCTGCTCAATGGAGTGGAGCACGGTGGTGTGGTCCCGGCCGCTGAACTCCATTCCTGTCTCCGACAGGGACAGGCTGGTCATCCGGCGGATGAGGTACATGGCAATCTGCCGGGCGTTGACGCAGTCCCTGGACCGGGACTGTCCACGGATCTGATCCTCCTCCAGCCGGAAATAGCGGCAGATCTCCTTGATGATGCTGTCGGAGGTGATGATGAACTCGCTGGATTTGCTCATATCCTGAATGGCCCGGTCCACAGTCTGCTGGTTGATCGCGCTGCCCTCCAGATCCCGGAAGGCCTTGATTTTTTTCACCGTGCCCTCCAGCTGGCGGACGTTGGCGGTGATTTTGGAGGCGATATAGGAGGCGATGCCGTCATCCAGCACGAAGCCCAGCTGCACCGCCTTGTTCTGGATGATGGCGATGCGGGTCTCCAGATCCGGGGGCTGCACGTCCACCATCAGGCCCCACTCGAAGCGGGTGCGCAGCCGGTCGTCCAGCTGGGCCATCTCGTGGGGCGGCCGGTCGCTGGTGAGCACAATCTGCTTTTTCGCCTCGTAGAGGGTGTTGAAGGTGTGGAAAAATTCGTTCTGGGTCTCCACCTTGCCCGCCACAAACTGGATATCGTCCACCAGCAGCAGATCCGCCTCCCGGTACTTGGTGCGGAAGTCGGACGCCTTGCCGGAGCGGACAGCGTCAATAAATTCATTGATGAAGTCATCCCCCTTGATGTAGACGATCCGCACCCCCGGCCCCTTCTGGCGGATCACGTGGGCAATGGCGTACAGCAGGTGGGTCTTGCCCAGGCCCGAGTCGCCGTAGATGAAAAGGGGGTTGTAGTGCTGGCCCGGCGCGTCGGCCACAGCCCGGGCGGCAGCGCAGGCCAACCGGTTGGACGGACCCACCACGAAGGTCTCAAAGGTGAATTCCCCGCTCTCCATCAGGGAGGGGGGGCGCTCTGCCTCCTTGTTCTGGTACCGGCGCAGGCCCTCGTCGTCCAGCAGCTGTACCGCCATGTCGGTGGAAAAGATATCCTTCAGTCCCGCCTCGATGTTGCCGAGAAACCGGTCCTGGATGTTGCTGCGTTTAAAGTCGTTGGGACAGTGGAGCACCAGGGTGTTCCCCTCCAGCGCCACCACGGCCGTCTCGTCGAACCAGGTGCGGATGGTGGTCTCCGACAGGTCCTCTCGCAGCCGGTCGAGGATCATAGCCCAAATATCGGAAACAGATTGCATGTGAAGCTCTCCCTTTCTCTCTGTTCAGTCGTTACCGAAAGAAAATAACCTATATCAGTATACCAAAAAACGTCTCTGATTGCAAATACATATTCTAATATAAGAAGAAAAAAATGCGATTTTTTAACACAATATGTGGGATGAAGCGGACCAATTCATCCACAATATTTTGTGTATCCCAGGATTCAAAGGGAAAAGTGGGGGAAATTGCCGGAAAACTTGCCGATTGGGCAAGTTTTTATTGACAGGGGTACGGTTTTTATGTATAATAACTAATGCTTGCCTGGAGGTAAGCCTATGTTCGTCAACTGCGGGGCTGGCAGCTGCCGCCCGCCGTCGAGTAGCGCCGGTTTTTTCGCCGGCGCAGCAAAATACAGTAGGAGGTGTATGCAAATGATCCGTACCTATCAGCCCAAGAAGCGCCAGCGCTCCAAGGAGCATGGCTTCCGCAAGAGAATGCGGACTGCCAACGGCCAGAAGGTGCTCGCCCGCCGCCGGGCCAAGGGCCGCGCTCGCCTGACCCATTGAGGTCGCGGAGTTTGCATCGCGAATAGATAGAGCAAGGGGACGGCAAGAGGACATTTCCTGCCGTCCCTTGGGCGCTTTCCGGCCCTTGCCGGGGGCGCCTGTCTGTCTGCCCCGGGGGGAGGTTCACCGCTTCGTGAAGAAAACCGTCACTATAAAAGAGAACTATGAGTTTCGGCGGATGTACGCCAAGGCCCCCTCTGCGGTGAGTCCGTTTCTGGTGGTCTACTGCCGGCGCAATAAGCTGGGCCACAACCGGCTGGGCGTCACAGTCAGCACCAAGCTGGGCGGCGCCGTGGTCCGCAACCGGGCCCGCCGCCGTCTGCGGGAGGTGTACCGCCTGGCACAGCCGGAGCTGAAGCAGGGGTATGACCTGCTGCTGGTGGCCCGGGTGAGGGCGGTGGACGGTCCCTATGACCGGCTTACCGCGGCCTTCCGCCGCTGCTGCCGGGAACTGGGGCTGCTCCGGGAGGCGGAGACATGCTGAGACGGTTTCTTCTGGGCGCCATCCGCTTCTATCAGAAGTATATCTCCCCCGGTCTGCCCCCCCGGTGCCGCTTTATCCCCACCTGCTCCCAGTACGCGGTGGAGGCCATTGAAAAGTATGGCCCGGTGAAGGGCGGCTGGCTAGCGCTCCGTCGGTTTTTGCGATGCCACCCCTTTTACAGGGGTAACTTCTACGACCCTGTACCCTGACAAAAGAAAATAACCGGAGGAAACATCCATGTTTGGTGCCCTTGGCAAAATGATCAGCGTGCCCTTTGCCGCTTTGCTCCGCTGGCTGTATGCCTTCACCGGCTCCTACGGCCTGGCCATCATCCTTTTTGCCCTGGTGGTGAAGCTGATCGTGCTGCCCTTCCAGATGAAGAGCAAGCGCAGCATGGTCCGCATGGGCCGGCTCAGCGGAAAGCAGCAGGAGCTGCAAAAGAAGTATGCCAATAACCAGCAGAAGTACAACGAGGAACTGCAGAAGCTGTACATGGAGGAGGGGATCAACCCCATGGGCGGCTGCCTGTGGTCCTTCCTGCCCCTCTTTATTCTGATTCCCCTCTACTCCATCATCCGCCAGCCCATCACCTATTTTATGGGCCTTTCGGACCAGGTGCTCACCTCCCTGCGGGAAACCGCCATGGGCCTGGGCTATGTGCCCCAGATGGTCAATGATACCGCCTACAACGCCTATGAGCAGGTGGGCCTGTCCCACTTTATCTCCCAGCACTGGGACGGCTTTGCCGGCACGGACGGCCTCATCCAGCTGCGCTATAGCTTCCTGGGCATTGACCTGAGCGCCCAGCCCCAGAGCGCCTTCAGCAATTTCGCCTTTACCTGGCCCGCCATCGCCCTGATCCTGGTGCCGGTGGTGGCCGCAGGGCTCCAGTATGTGCAGACCATTATTATGAACAAGTCCAATGGCCAGCCGATGCAGGGCAGCATGAAGATGATGAACATCATGATGCCCCTGATGAGCCTGTGGATCTGCTTCTCCATGCCCGCCGCCTTGGGCCTGTACTGGATTGTGAACAGTCTCTTTGCCATGATCCAGGAGGCGGTTCTGGGTAAGTTCTATACCCAGAAGATCAACGCCGAGGAGGAGGAGCGGGAGGCCAAGCGGGAGGCCGCCAGAAAGCTGCGGATGGAGGAGGCCAAGAAGCGGGCCGCCGAGCAGAAGGAACTGGAGGCCAAAAAGCCCAAGAAGCCCCAGCCTCAAAAGACCGGGGAGAAAAAGCCCTCTACCACGGAGGCCGGCCGGGTGGGCGAGCGCCCCTATGCCCGGGGCCGCAGCTACCAGGAAGACCGCTACGAAAATAAGGAGTAACCCGATATGGCAAAGAAATTTCTTGACATGACGGGCAAGACCGAGGAGGAGGCCCTCAGCAAAGCCCTGGGGCAGCTGGGCCTCGACCGGGACGACGTGTCCGTTGAAATTTTGGAGAGAGCCAAGTCCGGCTTTTTCGGCCTTGGCGCCAGCCCCGCCAAGGTGCGTGTGACCTATGGACTGGATGAGCCGGAGGCTGTTCCCGCTCCTCCCGCCCCGGAGAAGGCGGCTCCCGCCGCCCCCAAGGCGCCGGCGGCTCCCGCCGC
>USMP01000072.1 GCA_900555795.1 uncultured Eubacteriales bacterium | reverse complement strand
CGTGATATCATGCTCGGCCAGAGCCTTGGTGAAAGCCTCCCGCGCGTGGGGCATATCGCCGTACAGCTTGTCGCAGATCGCCTGCACGGGAACGGGGTCCGGCTTGCCCGCCCTGGATTTTTCCTCCGCGCGGGCCGCATAAAATTCCTCGCACACAGCCATGGCGAGCTCCGGCTCGTCCACGCCGGTGTTCCCGTAGAACTGCTGGTTTACCTCACCCGCAACCGCCTGGATGGCCGAAAGCTTCTCCCGCGGGGACAACCCTGCCCGACAGCCTAGGATTCGGCTGCCCAGGTACGTTTGTTTGCGGCCGTCTATCTCGTACTTTTTTTCCAGCAGGCGCACGGCGTTAGTGCGCAGGTCCACAAAAAACGCCTCGTCCGCCTCGCTGATGGCGGAACCGAACACGTCGCCAAAATAGATCTTCTTCAGTTTCTGCCAAAAGCCAGGCTTTTTTTCCTTCTCCTCCTGCTCCGCCGCCTCCTGGGGCGCTTCCTTGTCCTTTTTGTTCCAAAATGCCATGATTCGCTCTCCTTTTGCTCTGCGGCGCAGGGGCTACTGGATTTTCAGTTCCTTCGCCACGTCGTTTAAATTGATGGTCAATATCTTGCTGACACCTTTCTCCTGCATGGTAATACCGTAGAGGACATCCGCCTCCTCCATGGTACCCCGGCGGTGGGTGATCACGATAAACTGGGTTTTATCGCTGATGGTACGCATATACCGGGCGTAGCGCACCACGTTTGCCTCGTCCAACGCCGCCTCAATCTCGTCCATGACGCAGAAGGGCGTGGGGTGCACCTTCAGTATGGCAAAGTACAGGGCAATGGCCACAAAGGCCTTTTCCCCGCCGGACAGGAGGGACAGCGTCCGCAACGTCTTGCCCGGCGGCTGCACTTTGATCTCAATGCCGCAGCCCAGAATATCCTCCGGGTCCTCCAACTCCAGGGTCGCGTGCCCACCGCCGAAGAGTTCCTGGAAGGTCTCCCGGAAGGAGTCGTTAATCAGCTGGAACTGCTGGGCAAAAATGGCGGTCATCTCCCGGATGATATCCGCAATGATACCCGACAGTTCGCCCTTGGCCTTCTCCACGTCGTCCCGCTGGCCGGTCAGGTATGTATACCGGGTATTTACCCGGTCGAACTCCTCAATCGCCCCTACATTGACAGGCCCCAGGCCGCCGATCTCCCGCTTCAGTTCCCCGATGCGGCGGTTGGCCTTGGGAAGGGACTCCAGTTCCAGGCGCTGCTCCATGGCGGCGGAATGGCTGAGTTCATAGGTCTCCCAGAGTTTGTCCAGAATCTGCTTTTCCTCCAGGGCGCCGGCGCTCAGCTTCTGCTCCAGGCGGCCGGTTTCCCGCTCCGCGTCCAGCGTCTCCTCATTGCAGGCCTTGATCTGCTGGTTCATGGCGCCCCGGTCCTGCTCCATGCCGAGTCTCTGCTGACGCAGGGCGTCCAGCCGCTCCTGGCAGCCCCGGCTCTTCAGCCGCAGGGACGCGGCCTCCTCCGTGCGCCGGTCAATCTCCGACTCGGTGTCCGCAATGGCGGCGCGGTATTCCTCCAGGCGCTGTGTCCGCTGTGTCCGGTCTCCCTCCATATCGGAGCGGACACGCTCCATGTCGGAGCGGGCCTTGGCGACGGCCTCCCGTTCGGCGGCCAGTCCGGCCAGTTCCTCCTTGCAAACCGCCACATTTCCGCTGAGCCTGCCGGACAGTTCCAAAAGCCCCGCCTGGCCCGCCAGCTTTTCCCCTGCGGCCCGCTCCCACTGTTGGGCCTCCGCCTCCAGGCGCTCCAGGTTCTGCCGGGCCTGCGCCATCTGTTCCCGACAGTCTGCCACGCGGCTATCCAGAGCGGCGCTCTCCCCCTCCAGGTTCTCCCGGCCCGCTGTCAAGCTCTCCAGGAGGGCCTGGAAGTGGCGCGCTTCGCCCTGGTATTTCAGCACCGCGTCCTCGGCGGAGCGCCGCTGCCCCTCGGCCACCTCCAACTCATAGCGGGCGGCGTTCAGTTCCCGGGCGGCGGCCTCCCGCTCCTTCTGGGCCTGCTCCAGCTGCTCCGTCAGAGCCGCGCGTCTGGCCCGCAGGGACTCCAGTTCGTTGGCCCGGGACAGGATGCCCGCGGACCGGGATACGCTGCCGCCGGTCATGGACCCGCCCCGGTTGATAACCTGGCCGCCCAGGGTGACGATGCGAAAGCGATTTTGATACTTGCGGGCCATGGCAATGCCACAGTCCAGGTCCTCCACCACGACCGTGCGGCCCAGCAGGCTGCGGAAAATCTGGTCATAGCGGCTCTCATAGCGCACCAGTCGGGATGCCACCCCCACAAAGCCGTACTCGTCCTCCACGCCTTTCTCCCGCAGTTCCTCGCCCCGGATGGCGGTGAGCGGCAGGAAGGTGGCCCGGCCGGCGTCCCGCTGCTTGAGGAACTGGATGGCGCTCTTGGCATCCTCCTCCCGGTCCACCACAATATTCTGCAGTCCGGCGCCCAGGGCAATCTCCAGCGCCACGGCACAGCGGCTCTCCACCTGCATCAGGCTGGCCACCGGACCGTGGACGCCCCGCAGAGCGCCCCTCTCCCCGGCCTGCATCACCACCCGCACCGCCTTGCTGAATCCCTCGTACTCCTTCTCCATCTCCGTCAGCATGCGGATACGGGAATCCATATTATTCTGTTCCATAGTCAGCTGGAGGTGCGCGGCATTGGCCGCCTCCTCCCGCTTCACCCGGCTCTCCATGCGCAGGGTATGGCCCCCAATCACGTTGCGGGCCGCCTCCGCCTCCTCCTGGGCCTCCTCCAGCGCCTGCCGGGCGCCCCGGGCATCCCGCCGGGCGGTGTCCAGCTGGACTTCGGCGGCGGCCAGTTCCTGGTCCAGGCTTCCCCGGCGCTCCTCCATCTGCTCCACGCCGGCCTGAAGGGCGGCCAGCCTGGCCCGTTCATCAGCGGCGGCGGCCACAGCCAGGGCCTGTCTGCCCTGAAGGGACTGTGCCTCGGCAGCTGCGCTGCCCGCGCTTTGGGCCGCCTCAGCGGCTTGGCGGAGCAGCTTCTCCAGTTCCCCCTCCAGTTCGGCGGCCCTGCTGTCAATATCCGCAATCCGCCGGCACTGCTCCGCCAGCTGCTCCCCAATGGTGGCGCTGCGGCTGTCCTGATCCGCCAATTCCCGCTCAAGCAACTGAATCGACTCCTGATTGTGCTGAACGGTGGTGCGCAGCACAGCAATGGCACTCTCCTGGTCGGCGGCCCGCCCATCCAGGTCCGACGCCTCGGAGCGGACGCGCTCCTGGGCCAGATCATTCTCCTGCATCCGCTGGGAGAAGGCTTCATTCTCCGCATACAGCGCTTCAAGCCGGTCCTTGGCCTCCTGGCTGCGCTGCTTGGCGGCGGTATAGTCCGCCTGCAGCTTGATGGCCCCGGTGCGGATCTCCTCCAGCTTCTCCAGCCAGACGGATATCTCCAAAAGGCGCAATTCGTCCCGCAAAATAAGGTACCGGCGGGCTTTTTCCGCCTGGGCGCGCAGCGGCTCCACCTGGAGTTCCAGTTCGGCAATCTTATCATTGATGCGCACCAGATTCTCCTCCGTGCGCTCCAGCTTCCGCTCGGACTCCTCCTTCCGGTGGCGGTACTTGCTGATACCCGCCGCCTCCTCAAAAATCTCCCGCCGGTCGGCGCTCTTCACGGACAAGATCTCGTCAATACGGCCCTGACCGATGATGGAGTAGCCCTCCCGGCCCAGGCCCGTATCCATAAACAGTTCATTGATGTCCCGGAGACGCACGGACTGCTTGTTGATATAGTACTCGCTCTCTCCGCTGCGGTAGTAGCGGCGCGTGACCATTACCTCGCTGGAGTCGATGGCGGGGAAGATATGCTCGCTGTTATCCAGCACCAGCGTCACCTGGGCGAAGCCCACCTGGCCCCGCTTCTCCGTGCCGCCAAAGATCACATCCTCCATCTTGCTGCCCCGGAGGCTGCGCACGGACTGCTCCCCCATCACCCAGCGGATGGCGTCGGAAATATTGGATTTTCCGGAGCCGTTGGGCCCCACGATGACTGTAATGTCCCCATCAAAATGCAGGACCGTTTTATCAGGAAAGGACTTAAAGCCCTGGATCTCCAATGCCTTCAGATACATAAGCACACCCATTATCCTTTAATCGTTCTTATATCCCCCTATTGCAAGGGTTTCGAGGTTTTTGTGCTTACATAATCCCTCGTAAAATTCCGCAGCCTTGGGGTGTCGTGGTGTAAACCTGGTATAAAGCTGGCAGCAGCCGCTCTTTGGGATGTAACATTCATGTGCGCTTCATTTTGCCCTCTAAACTCTGAAAACTTACTTTTTTATAGCAGCCGCCTCATTATACACACCTATCGCCATTTTGCCGTTTTTGCGTCTCATACGATCCTGAACCCTTTTTTATTCGGCTCATTCCCGCACAGCCCCATACAGATGGCGGCTCCTTCTTTTGTTGAGAAAAAGAAATCTGATATAGCATTTTATTTTATCATATCAGGTATCACTTTTCAAGTTTTAAACAAGGAGCACAAGGAGCAAGCAAGATTTTATGAAAAAAGCGAGGGCCGCTTTTCCTCCACAATTTCTTCGGTGGGCCTCTCCCTCCTCTTGCCCTTTGGGGTACAATCGTGTAAAATAGGGAATAAGCAACCATCCGCAAAGGAGAATCACCATGGAATTGGAATATATCACCGCCGGACAGATTGTAAACGCCCACGGCGTCCGGGGAGAGGTCAAGATCCTGCCCCGGGGCGCCGAGGCCGATGTACTGGCCCGGTGCGGAACCCTGTATATCGAGGGACGCCCCCTGCGCCCCACCGCTCAGCGGGTCCACAAGGGATGCCTGCTGGCCAAGCTGCCGGGAGTGGACGACATGGACGCCGCTCTGGCGCTGAAGGGCAAGGCGGTGTCCATCCGCCGTGCCGACGCGGCGCTGGCGGACGGCGTGTACTTTGACCAGGAACTGCTGGGCCTTACCGCCCGGGATGCCGCCACCGGGGCGGTCCTGGGCACCGTGGAGGAGGTCATGGACTACCCCGCCCACAAGGTCTACGCCGTCCGGGGCGGGGCGGACGAATACCTGATTCCCGCCGTGCCGGCCTTTGTGGCTGCTATCGATCTGGCCGGCGGAACCATGGATATCCATGTCTGGGAGGGGATGGGCAGCCATGCGGATTGATATCATGACCCTCTTCCCCGACACCGTGGGGGATATGATGAACGAGTCCATTTTGGGCCGGGCCCAGGAGCGGGGCTATATCCGCATTGAGGCGCACCAGATCCGGGACTACACAGTAAACAAGCAGAAGCAGGTGGATGACTACCCCTACGGCGGGGGCCGGGGGGCGGTGATGCAGGCGGACCCCCTCTACCGCTGCTGGGCCCATATCAAGGACCACTTCGGCACAGAACACTCCCGCACCATCTACCTCTCCCCCTGCGGAACCACCTTCTGCCAGGCCAAGGCCCGGCAGCTGCTGGCGGACTACGACCACCTGATCCTGGTATGCGGCCACTACGAGGGTGTGGACGAGCGGTTTCTGGAGGAGTGCGTGGACGAGGAGATTTCCATGGGAGATTTTGTCCTCACCGGCGGGGAGATCCCTGCCATGGCGGTGGCGGACGCGGTGTGTCGGATGGTTCCCGGAGTGCTGCCGGAGGCCGCCTGCTATGAGGAGGAGAGCCACTGGAGCGGGCTTTTGGAGTATCCGCAATACAGCCGCCCGGAGGTATGGCATGAGCGGAAGGTGCCGGAGGTGCTGCTCTCCGGCCACCACGGGAACGTGGCCAGGTGGCGGAAAAAGCAGTCCATGCTCCGTACCCTGCGGCGGAGGCCAGATATCTTTCGAGAGTCTGATTTTATGGCAACCAAGCAGGACCGCCGGCTTTTGGCGGAGGTCTATGAGCAGCTGCGTCAGGAGCGCGCCGGGGACACCCCGGAGGAGTCCGGGGAGTAGCGGGCGGTTTTCGACAGCAAAGGGCGCAATGCATGCGGTAAGGACCAGGGCGGCTTTCTGCCCTAGTCCTTTTTCTTTATGGGCAGCCCCTGCTTGACAGCACGCGGCGTCCATGTTATAGTATAAATAGTTCATTTTTAAACTGTTCAAAATTAAATGATCTGGAGGTGAACGATTTGGATGGCTCCTCCCTGCTGGATTTTATTCAACACAGCACCCGGCAAATAGAGCAGGCACTGGACAGCGCCGCCCAGCACTGGCAGATTTCCACCGGCGAGGCGCGCATCCTCTTCTTTCTCTCCCGTTCCCCCCATCTGGACACCGCCCGCGATGTGGCCGCCCGCTGCGGTATGTCCAAGGCGTCGGTGTCCGGCAACGTGCTGAAGCTGGCTACCCGGGGTCTTTTGACGATTGACGTGGATCTGACGGACCGCCGCTATCAGCACCTCACCGTCACCGGACAGGCGGAGCCAATCCTGGAAACCGTCTGGCAAAACGTCCGGCAATTCTGCGAAGCCGCCCTGTCCCCCCTGTCCCCGGAGGAGCGGCAGGCGTTTCTGGCCGCCGCCGCCCGGATGGCCCGCTCCCTGGACGACATATCCTGTCCGTAGCCGGCATTTTATACTAAAACCTGTTAAAAAGCTTGTAAAGCTTTTTATCGCGCGAAGCGCGGCAGGTTTTTATGAGACAGCGTGGCGCGCGGCACGCGCGACGCCAGCGCGCAAAGCGCGCGGGATTTCAAACAAAAGCATTTTATTTTGAAATCAGTATTACTTGATTTAAACGTAGAAAGGGACCGCTATGCGCATTAAGATTACCTCCGACAGCACCTGTGACATCTCTCCCCAGCAGCTGC
>USMP01000071.1 GCA_900555795.1 uncultured Eubacteriales bacterium | reverse complement strand
GGAACCTTCTCCACGTCCTCCCGGCGGATGGTGGTGTGGCGGGAGTGGGGCACCATGAACACGTCGTCGCTGCCCCGGAAGAGCATGTTGCTCCGCCGCTCCACCACATGGGGGAATACGCCGAAAAGCTTCTTCTCCAGCGGCACCTTCTGGATGCCGTAGTGGTAGTACAGCCCCGCCTGGGCCCCCCAGCAGATGTGGAAGGTGGAGTGGACGTGGCTTTTGCTCCACTCCATGATATGGCACAACTCCTCCCAGTACTCCACCTCCTCAAATGGAAGGTGCTCCACCGGGGCGCCGGTAATGACCATGCCGTCAAAATACCGCTCCCGCACATCCTCGAAGTGCTGGTAGAAGGCCAGCATGTGCTCCTGGGGGGTATTTTTGGACACGTGCCCCGCCGGGCAGATCAATTCCAACTCCACCTGGAGGGGGGTGTTGGAGAGGAGGCGGCTCAGCTGGGTCTCCGTGGCGATTTTGGTGGGCATCAGGTTCAAAAGCAGAAGCTTCAGCGGACGGATGTCCTGGGTTGTGGCCCGTGTCTCCGTCATCACGAAGATGTTTTCCTCCGTCAGGGTCTTGACGGCGGGCAGTTCATTGGGAATGCGGATGGGCATATCAAATTCTCCTTTTCCCGCGTGATGGTCCATTGCGCGGGAACCCTGTAATTGTATGGGGCGTGGGGGGAGAAAATTCCGCCTGCCAGCGGCCCGCCTGCGGCGAAGCCCCTTTGCGCCCCGGGGTGGGGGGCGGCCTGCCTGGGCGCTTATAGCGCTTCCAGCGCCTGACGCAGATCCGCGATCAGATCCTCACGGCTCTCCAGCCCCACGCTGAGACGGACCAGATCCGCCGATACCCCGGCGGCCGCCAGTTCGGCGTCGCTCATCTGCCGGTGGGTGGAGCTGGCGGGGTGGAGGCAGCAGGTGCGGGCGTCGGCCACGTGGGTGGCGATGGCCCCCAGGCGCAGATGCTTCATAAAGGACTCCGCCGCGGCCCGGCCCCCCTTCACGCCGAAGCTGACCACGCCGCAGGAGCCGTGGGGCAGATACTTCTCCGCCAGGGCGTGATAGCTGTCACCAGGAAGGCCGCTGTAGCGGACCCAGGCAATCTTCTCATGGCTCTGGAGGAACTCGGCCACAGCCTGGGCGTTCTCGCAGTGGCGGGCCATGCGGACGTGGAGGCTCTCCAGCCCCAGGTTCAGGAGGAAGGCGCTCTGGGGGGAGGCCATGGAGCCGAAGTCCCGCATCAGCTGGGCCGTGGCCTTGGTAATGAAGGCCCCCTCCTGCCCGAACCGCTCCGCGTAGGTGACGCCGTGGTAGCTTAAATCGGGGGTGCAGAGGCCGGGGAACTTTTCGGCGTGGGCCATCCAGTCGAATTTCCCGCTGTCCACGATGCAGCCCCCCAGGGCGGCGGCGTGGCCGTCCATGTACTTGGTGGTGGAGTGGGTGACAATGTCGGCCCCCCATGCAAAGGGGCGGCAGAGGATGGGGGTGGCGAAGGTATTGTCCACAATGAGGGGCACGCCGTGGCTGTGAGCGGCCTGGGCAAACTTCTCGATATCCAGCACCGTAAGGGCCGGGTTTGCGATGGTCTCCCCAAAGACGGCCTTGGTGTTGGGGCGGAAGGCGGCGTCCAGTTCCTCCCGGGTGCAGTCCGGGGAGACGAAGGTAAATGCCACGCCCATCTTCTTCATGGTGACGGCAAAGAGGTTGTAGGTGCCGCCGTAGATGGAACTGCTGGCTACCACATGGTCGCCGCAGGAGGCGATGTTGAACACGGCGTAGAAGTTGGCCGCCTGGCCGGAGGAGGTGAGCATGGCGGCGGTGCCGCCCTCCAGCTGGGCGATTTTGGCCGCCACATGGTCGCAGGTGGGGTTTTGGAGGCGGCTGTAGAAGTAGCCCGCGGCCTCCAGATCGAAGAGCTTGCCCATGTCCTCGCTGGTGTCGTATTTAAATGTGGTGGACTGGATGATGGGGATCTGCCGCGGCTCCCCGTTGCCGGGGGTATACCCCCCCTGGACGCAGATGGTATCCAAATGATGGGTCATGGCTGTGTGTCTCCTTTTTATCCTGCGATTTCTCCTTCAAGATACAACAAGCGGGGAGATTTGTCAACGCATGGGCCCCTTTGCCGCCGGGGAGTGGAAAAAGGCGGAATACAAGCAGTCCTCTCAGGAACATTTTTTGCGCCCATGCGTCTTTTTAAATAGAATCTCCCCGTAAATCCATAAGGAGGAAGAAAGGATGAAGAGAATTTGCTCCCTGCTGCTGGCGGCGGCACTGCTGCTGTCCCTCACCGCCTGCGGCGGCTCCGACAGCAGCGCCAAAGACAATCTGTACATGACCCAGACAGCGTCCGGCGAAACCAATGGCGGCTGGGCCGCCGGCACGGAAAACGCCAAGGACTGGGCGAAGCAGGAGGAGGCCCGGGACAGTCCATCCGCCGACATCAGTCAGGCTCTGGCCAACGCCAAGATGATCTACACCGCCGATCTGGAACTGGAGACAAAGGCCTTCGACAGCGCCAGCCAGGCCCTGGATCAGATTGTGGAGGGCCTGGGGGGCTACTATGAGAGCCGCAGCCTTCGGCAGGGCGGCAGCTACCGCAGCCTGGACTGCACCATCCGGATTCCAGCAGAGGCCTTCTCCGACTTTCTCAGTCAGGCGGGGCAGGTGGCCCATGTAACGGGCCAGAACGAGTACAAGGACGATGTCAGCGAGGCATATTACGACACGGAGGCCCGGCTGAAAACCCAGCAGACCAAGCTGGACCGGCTCCACGCCCTGCTGGAGCAGGCTGCCACCATGGAGGATATCATCGCCCTGGAGACAGCCCTCAGCGAGACGGAACTCCAGATTGAGTACCTCACCGGCAGCCTCCGCCACTACGACAGCCTCATCGGCTACTCCACCGTGAACCTGTATCTCAGAGAGGTCTACAAGCTCTCCACGGACGACCAGGTGCCGGAGACCTTCGGCCAGCGGCTGGCCGCCGCCTTCTCCACCGGCTTCCGCCGGGGTGTGGACGGCCTGGAGGACCTGGTGGTCTCCCTGGCCCGGAACTGGATGGGCCTGACAGTGCTGGCTCTGGTTTTAACGGCGGCGGTGGTGTTGCTGCGGCGGCGGTGGAGAAAAAGGACGCCGCCTCCCCCGCCTCCGGCAGAGGACACCGGCAGTAAAACCTGATTCCCAAATCCCCACCCGGCGGCAGCCGGGTGGGGATTTTTGCGTAAATTAGTCCAAAAATTTGTGTACGTATCGCCGAAAAAGAAACCTTTTTGAAAGCGACCGTTATTTAATTAACAAAATTTTTTGTAAACGCTGGACAACCCTGGGAAATCCTGTCATAATGAAAAACGATTTGGGGCGGCGCTCAGGCTGCCCGCCGTCCGCGTTCCGGTGCCGGGTTCCGAGGTGCGCCGGAGAGAATAGAAAGGAGTGCAGCAAACTTTGAGCCGACTAGATATCAAGACGCCGGACCGGGCTCAGATGGTGGTGGAGCAGCTCTACCACGATATGGAGCGCCGGATCGCCGCCTCGCCGCCGGGCCTGTGCCCGGTGGATATGGCGCTGAATTTTCTCAACCTGTGCCACGCTCAGACCTGCGGCAAGTGCGTGCCCTGCCGGGTGGGGCTGGGCCAGCTGGCCACCCTGCTGACCGATGTGCTGGACGGGAAGGCCACCCCCCACCACATGGAGGTCATTGCGGATACCGCCCGCTCCATTGAGGAGACCGCGGCCTGCGCCATCGGTCAGCACGCCGCCCGGCTGGTCCTCAACGGTGTCCAGGGCTTTGCCGACGACTACTGGGAGCACATCAACCACCACCGCTGCCTGGGCAGCCTGGAAAATCCGGTGCCCTGCGTGGCCCTGTGCCCCGCCGGTGTGGACATCCCCGGCTACATCGCCCTCATCAACGCCGGCCGCAGCGCCGATGCGGTGCGGCTGATCCGCAAGGACAACCCCTTCCCCGTGGCCTGCGCCTATATCTGTGAGCACCCCTGCGAGGCCCGCTGCCGCCGGAATATGATCGACGACGCCATGAATATCCGGGGTTTGAAGCGCTACGCCGTGGACACTGCCGGGGAGGTGCCCCAGCCCCTGTGCGCCGCGCCCACCGGCAAACGGGTGGCGGTCATCGGCGGCGGGCCCGGCGGCCTCTCCGCCGCCTACTACCTGGCCCTCATGGGCCACGAGGTGACGGTGTACGAAAAGCGCCGGCAGCTGGGCGGCATGCTCCGCTACGGCATCCCCAGCTACCGCTTCCCCCGGGAGAAGCTGGACGGAGAGATCCAGTCCATCCTCTCCCTGGGCATCACCGTCAATACCGAGGTGGACGTGGGCAGGGACATCCCCTTTGAGACCCTGCGCAGCCAGTTTGACAGCGTGTACATCTCCATCGGGGCCCATACCGACAAGAAAACGGGCATCCCCGGCGAGGAGAGCCAGGGCGTGGTCAGCGCCGTGGAGATGCTGCGGGCCATCGGCGACAACGAACTGCCGGACTTCACCGGGAAAAAGATCGTGGTCATCGGCGGCGGCAACGTGGCCATGGACGTGACCCGCTCCGCCGTCCGCCTGGGGGCGGAGAAGGTGTCCTGCGTCTATCGCCGCCGCCAGGTGGATATGACCGCCCTGCCCGAGGAGGTGGAGGGCGCCGTGGCCGAGGGGGTGGAACTGCTGACCCTGATGGCGCCGGTGCGCATCGAAGCCGATGCCTCGGGCCATGCCGCGGCCCTCTGGGTCCAGCCCCAGATGCCCGGTGACATCCGCTCCGGCCGTCCGGTGCCCAAGGCTGCCGACGGCAGCGAGGTGCGCCTCCCCGCCGACATCGTGGTGGTGGCTGTGGGCCAGGGCATTGAGACCAATGCCTTTGAGCACGCCGGCATCCCCATCCACCGGGGCACCATCGAGGCTCTCAGCGACAGCGCCGTGGCCAAGGCGGACATGGACGGCGTCTTTGCCGGCGGCGACTGCGTCACCGGTCCCGCCTCCGCCATCAAGGCCATTGCCGCCGGCAAGGTGGCCGCGGCCAATATCGACGAATTTTTGGGCTACCGCCATGAGATTACCGTGGATGTGGCCATCCCCGACCCGGATCTCAGCAACAGGCCCCCCCATGGCCGGGTGAACACCACCGAGCGGGAGGCCGCCGAGCGCAAGGGGGACTTCGTCTGCATCGAGTGCGGCCTCACGGAGCAGGGCGCCATGGAGGAGAGCGCCCGGTGCCTGCGCTGTGACCACTTTGGCTACGGCATCTTCAAGGGGGGGAGGAAACAGACATGGTAAAGCTGACAATCAACGGCAGGCCCCTGGAGGTGGCGGAGAACACCACCATTTTGGAGGCCGCCAAGCTGGCGGGTACGCCTATTCCCACCCTGTGCTACTGGAAGGGCCTCAACGAGATCGGGGCCTGCCGGGTGTGCGTGGTGGAGGTGGAGGGAGTGGACCGCCTTGTCACTGCCTGCAACAATCCGGTCCAGGAGGGGATGGTGGTCCATACCAACAGCCCACGGGTCCGTGCCGCCCGCCGCACCAATCTGCGCCTCATTCTCTCCCAGCACGACTGCCGCTGCGCCATCTGCGTGCGAAACGGCAACTGCTCTCTGCAGAAGATGGCCATGGAGGCCAATCTGCTCTATCTGCCCTACAAGGAGGATATCCGCCGGGGCAGCTGGGACCGCACCGCCCCTCTGATCCGCCAGGAGAGCAAGTGCATCAAGTGCATGCGCTGCATCCAGGTGTGCGACAAGATTCAGGGGCTGAATATCTGGGATGTGGCCGGCACCGGCTCCCGGGTGTCCGTCAACGTCAGCCACAACCGCACCATCCGCTCGGCGGACTGCGCCTTCTGCGGCCAGTGCGTCACCCACTGTCCCACCGGCGCCCTGCGGGAGCGGGACGACACGGAGGAGGTCCTCGCCGCCCTGGCGGATCCGGACATCACCACGGTGATCCAGGTGGCTCCAGCAGTGCGGGTGGCCTGGGCGGAGCAGTTCGGCCTCACCCCCGGCCCCGCCACCACAGGAAAGATGGTTGCCGCCCTGAAGCGGCTGGGCTTTGACTACGTGTTCGACACCAACTTCTCCGCCGACCTCACCATTATGGAGGAGGGCACCGAGTTCGTGGAGCGTTTCACCCACCGGGATCAGTATCAGTGGCCCATGTTCACCTCCTGCTGCCCCGGCTGGGTCCGGTTTGTCAAGAGCAACTACCCGGAGTTTACGGATAATCTCTCCTCCGCCAAGAGTCCCCAGCAGATGTTCGGCGCCGTGGCCAAGACCTACTTCGCCCAGCGGATGGGCATCGATCCCCACAGGATGCGGGTTATTTCCATCATGCCCTGCATCGCCAAGAAGGAGGAGGCCGCCCTCCCGCCCATGCACGACGCCTGCGGCGATCCGGATGTGGATATCGTCCTCACCACCCGGGAGTTCACCCGGATGGTCCGGGCGGACAATATCCTGGCGGAGACCCTGGAGCCAGTCCCCTTTGACAGCCCTCTGGGCACCGGCACCGGCGCGGCGGTGGTATTCGGCGCCACCGGCGGGGTTATGGACGCGGCCCTGCGCAGCGCCTACTATCTGATTACCGGCCGCAACCCCAACGCTGACACCTTCCGGGCCGTCCGGGGCCTGGACCGGGACGGCTGGAAGGAGGCCTCCTTCAATATCCCCGGCGCCGGCGTGGTCCGGGTGGCGGTGGTCAGCAGCCTGGGGCGCACCCGCAAGCTGCTGGAGGCCATCCGTCGGGGAGAGGTATCCTACGACTTCGTGGAGGTTATGGCCTGTCCCGGCGGCTGCGTGGGCGGCGGCGGCCAGCCCATTGACAAGGAGGAC
>USMP01000070.1 GCA_900555795.1 uncultured Eubacteriales bacterium | reverse complement strand
CAGCAGAAGCGGGGAAAAATCCGCAAGCGCCGCACCAACGAAGGCGAGCACAATACGCCTTGACGCTTTCTGCGGTTTCCCTCATGGAATCATCATCCCTCACCTGGAATGGGTGATCCGGAAAAGGATGCAGTTCGGCAAGCGGGATTTGGATAACGACTTCCGGTTGTACTTCCTTTTCCGAGGGAGGCGCGGTTTTCTTACCATGCTCTTTCTGTGTGGTTTTCTCCGGCATTGTTTTCCTCCTGTCGGTATTGGATTTTGGGTACAAAAAAAGGACACTTCTTCTTTTCGGAGGAAATGTCCTGATTTCTTGGGCAGGCAGACAGCCCGCCCAAACGGTATTTAGTTTTTGTCGTTAATATAACACCTCCTACGATATAACTACTTCGCGGCTTGATTTTTCGGGTTGGAAAAGGATGAAAAACCTTGCCTGATAACCGAAAAACCTTGAAATACGGGGCTTTTCCGGTTTGTCGTAATTATACCGTAAGGGCACAGCTACGCCACCATGCTATTTAACTTGGATATTGGAGTAAAGGATGCACAGGATATCCTTGGCCACTCCACGGTGGCTATGACCCAGGATATCTATACGCACATCCGGGATTCTCACCGGGAGCAAGTTGCCCAGCGTATCAACCAGAAACTGTTGGAAGCTGAAAAACACAGTACAGACACAGAAACGGGCCAATATACTGAAAACACTTGATTTTAATAGGGTTCAAATCCCTCCTTCTGCAGTGTATAGGGGTTGATAATTGTGAAATCCAGCCGGTATCTGTGCTGGGCGGCCAGTCCCCCATACCGCAGCTCAGGGATCAGCAGCGGCACGCCGCAGGGGTTTTGGCTGCCCCGCCGCAGTACTTCTCCGCGATCTGCAACTCATAGGGGGAGCCGGAGGGGCGCACAAGCACATTCTTAAAAAAGGCCAAGTACTGCTCCACAGAAGAAAATTCTATTTTTTCGCACACATGGGGAACCACAAGGTCCGTCTTCATCACATGGCCCACAGTCCAGTAGTCCGGCTGGAAGTGCCGGATCTCACTTACATCGTTCTCCCACTCCCCATTTTCGAAACGCGGCGTGACAAGGATGCGTAGTTGGCGTGCTGCTGACCAATCCACAGTTCCGCCTCCTCCTTCTTGGGCCGGTGCTTCGACAGGGAACGGTCATTGCGCAGGTAGGTGCGCTTGAGGAAGAGGATGGTGTAGGTCAGCAGTTCCCCGTCGCTGCGCAGCAGCTGCTGGAACTGATAGGCGGCCCGGGTGGTCTCCCGGCCCTTGTCCACGGTCTCAATATGGCGCATCAGCCCCTGGAGCCACCGGGAAGCAAACTCATCTGCGGACGTGATCACGTCATCCGTTACATTCAGGTACGTGGTGTGCTTCCCACCAATCTTGGCGTGCAGAGACATCTGCTGGGCCTTAAAATCCCCGGGGGACTCCTCGTTGAAGGTGTGCCGCGCCAATATGGAGGGGAGCAGAGCGGACAGCTGGTCCGTCAACTGGCTGATCTGTTCATTTCTTTTCCTCTCAAGCAGCTGGCCTTCCGTCATTGGTTCTCCACTCCCTTTCACATCCGCCAAATTTTGATTGCATTTTGTTCTATTATATATTACAGCTTCCCGGTTGTCACGCCCCAAAGCAAAAGCCCCGCGCCACAGATGCCGGAACCAGGAAAGGCCGGGCGGATCTCTGGAGGTCCGCCCGGCCTTTCCTGGCTCCGGGGCCGATCAGCCGATAAACATCTGTGTCCAATAGTGGCCATCCGCCACATAGCCAACACCAAGATGCGTATAGGAGGCGTTGAGAATGTTGGCCCGGTGTCCGCTGGAGTTTATCCAGGCCTGCACCACAGCCTGCGGCGTTCTCTGCCCGTAGGCGATATTTTCCCCCGCTGTCCGGTAGGGCAGGCCGAAGGCCCTTATCATTTGAAAGGGGCTTCCGTAGACGGGGCTGGTGTGGGAAAAATAGGCGTTATCCACCATGTCCTGGGACTTGTACCGGGCCACGCGGGAGAGTTCCCAGTGTTCCGCCAGCGGCTTCCGGCCATTCTGGACCCGGATCTCGTTTACCAGGCGGAGCACCTCCCGCTCATACGCCAGGACGGACGCGTCCACCTGGGGGATGGCAAGGACCTGACCGGGATAAATCAGATTGGGATTGGCAATCTGTGGGTTGGCCCCAATGAGTTCCCCAGTCCCCACCTGGTAACGAACCGCCAGCTTCCACATAGTGTCCCCTTTTTCAACGGTGTGCGTAAGGCCGGCGGCGGACGCGGATACGGCGCACACCAGGGACAGCAGCAGTACCGCGCCTATGGAAATCCATTTTTTCATAAAAACTCCTCCTGAAAAACAGGGCGGCTTCGCTTCCGAAGAGCCGCCCTCCTGTGCGTTTAGCAGCCGAAGCCGCTCAGCTGGCAGAGCAGCTGCCAAAGAGCGCTGCAGTCAAAATGACACATTTTGTTGACCTCCAATCTGTAGTTGCCTCGCGAAGACAGGTTAATTGTAACCGTTTTGTAACTATTTTGCAAATGCAAATCCTTCCAGAGGCGGCAGGCTCCCCAGCACATCCCGGACAATCTCCTGGAAGGCCTTGCCCTGTTCCTTGGGGGTGCCGGACAGGTTCGCCGCCCGGTCCATAATTGTTTCCAGCGTCGCCAGATCCTGCTGGATAAATAGTTCGCAGAGGTACCGCTTCATCCGGCCATTGTTATAGCGCGCCAGCGCCGTGGTCAGCAGATCGGCCTTGGCCTCATATTCCCGCTGCCAGGCAGGAAAGCCCGCCGCCGCCACGGCCCGGCAGGTGCGCTCCTTCACATGGTTGGTGTGCAGGTCGCTGAAATCCCCCATTCCGCCCAGCCTGACACAGGGAAACTCCTCACAGGCGCCGCAGTGCGCCAATCCCCTCTCCCGGACACAGCGGTGGACCCTGCAGGGCTCGGTGTAGTACCCATCGTGGGAGCAGCCGAGGCACCGGCTCTTGCCCTCCGTCCTGTACCGGGTGCACAGGCCGCAGGGCATGCCGCAGTATCCGTAGGCGCGGTCGTTCATATCGCTCCCCCCTGCTGTGCGCTCCTCCCAGGCCTTCAATACCGCCAGCTGCTCCGGCGTGTGAAACCAGTGTTCGCCGTTTTCCATGACGGTCAGGCCGCAGCCAAACCGCCGGGTAAACGCATCCACCGTGTCCCGACCGGTCAGGTTGTCCCGTCCGGCGTATAGGATCTCCGTGGCGGCGTCCCACTTCACAATGGGGTGGGCCCGGACATACTGCAGGTACCGCCAGGAGAGGGTCTCCCCGAAGTCGGTGGAAATCTCACCCTCCCGCTCCAGCCGGGAGGCGTCTACATCCGCCCAGTCCATCATGCTCTGGATCAGCTTTTCCATATCCAGCACCGGCGACACCAGCAGCGCCCGCTCCGGCGGCGTGTCCGCCAGGGCCAGCAGGGAAAACCAAGCGCCGATGCTGTTGGCCCGCAGGCTGACATGATCCCATCGCCCGCCCAGATACGCCATCACTGCCCGCAGTTCCGGAACAACATGCCAGGGGTCGAAGCCCGCCTCCCCCTTTCGCGCGCCGTGCTCCGGCAGGTCCACAGCCAGCACCTGCGCCCCCCTGGGACAGACGGTCCCGGCGAAAGCCGCGCCCTCCTCCTTGCAGCCGTACCTGCCATGGACGAACAGCCAGACACGGCGGGATGGCTCCCCGTACAGCACAGCAGGGATCTGCTCAATCTGTATTGTCTCCTGTCTCATGGTAAAACCTCACCTCAGGATTCTCTTCAGCCCCGCCGCATCCAGCAGATTGACGGTCTGGAACCGGCCCCCATAAAACACCGCCCAGTTGTTGAACACGCAGGGCAGTCCCTTCGCCTTTTCCAGCGTGTCCACCAGCCGGAAGGCGGCGGGGATGGCGTTCTCCCCGCAGTATTCCCGCAGCCGCTCCACATTCTGATAGACAAAGGGGCACTGGAAGTCGTAATAAACCGTCAGTTCTCCACTGGCAATCTCCATCCGCTTCGCATTTGGGGTGAACCGCGGCGTGGTTCCGTCCAGGGAGTGGGCCAGCAGTTCATAGCCATTTTCCGTGGTATCGGCCACCTCAAAGCCATATTTCTTCGCAAAAGTCTGGTCGGAGAGCCAGGCTTTTTGCTTGGCCGCTCCCAGCATGCAGATGCCGGATTTTCCCTGCGCTCTGGCGTCCGCCAGGCAGTACTCCATCAGCGCCTTTCCGTAGCCCTTTCCCTTCTCTCCTCCGTTCACCCACAGGCAGTACAGGTAGAGATAGTTGTCCCCGGTAATCGGGACCCAGGCCGTTTCCAGGGGCGCGTACTCCACAAACACCGTTGCCTTCCTGTCCAATTTCCGAAAAACGTGTCCCTCCCGCAGGCGCTCCGCCAGCCACCGCCGCTTGGCCTCCACCCCCGGATGGGGTTTCCTGCTGCGGATGATGCAGCACAGATGCTCGTCCGCCAGATTCTCCGGCGTCAGATTGATAAAATCAGCGTTCATTATTCCCTCTCTTGTCTATAAGCCGCAGCCCGCTTTACGATTCCATTTTCCGGGTCTTGACCAGGAGTATCATGGAACGCCGCATTTCATCGGGCATCCCGGGCAGAGCCATCATATCCTCCGGCGGCATCGCCTCCTCAACCGCCTGGATTTGAAAGCCGCTTTGCAGCAGCCCAGTATCGCAGCCCCAACTGCCTGCCGTCACCACCCCTCTGGCGGGCCGGAAACAGCTATCTTTTTTTGATGGGATGGCGGAGCACGGTTTTCCGCTTCTCCGGGGCGGTCCTTCTGGGGTCGGAGAGATAGATCTCGTGGTGCAGCCGGCCGCCGCCCATGTCGTTTTCATAGCCGTTCTCCTCCAGAAACGCGTCCATCCTCGCCACAGAGGCCGGCTCGTCATCAAATGCGCCCATATGCATCATCTGGACGCACAGGCCCTCGTTGATGGTCAGAAATTCCGCTGACGAACAGTCCAGCTTTTTCTTTTCCCCCGCAGTCTTGACCGCCCACGCAAAATCCTCTTCCGTCACAAAATCAGGCAGGCGGATGACAGAGATCCAGTGAAACCCGGACTTGCGGGTGTAGTCCACGCCGTCCACATCCTCCTGGTACCAGAATCCCTCCAGCGGAGGCACAACGTATTCAAAAAAGCCGGCCATTTTATAGCCTGTTTTGTAACTCATCTTCAAGGTATACGCCACCGCGTACAGAACGCTGATCGCCTGCTGATACGCCCCGCACTCCGCATTGGGGTCCCCTGCTCCGCGGACCGCCATATAATTCGCGGCCGGAACTGTCACGATCTCCGGATGATTTTTGGGCATATAGAATTCCTTATATTCTTTCTTAAAGTCAAAAGCCATCGTATACCTCCACAATTTTTCATGGGGTTGACCGCGCTGATCCTCTCCATCGCTCTTTCCCCGCCGCGGTAAGCGGATTGGGCAGGCACCCCCTCACGGCAGCTGCTCCAGCACGGCCATCATGTCCTTCAAAATCAGCGGCCGCATACTGTCCCTGTAGCCGGTCAGGTCCGCGCTCTCCAGGGCCTGCCGGATGCGCGGAACCAGCTGCGGCTGGGCCGCCGCGATCTCCGGCAGCGCCTGGATACACTGCCGGGCGGTGATGGGCTTCTCATCGGCAACATGACGGAGAAACTCGTCCATCAGGCTGTCAAATATCTCCGCCGGCGCCCACCGGGCGTTGGCGGCCAAGATGGAAACAGCCCGGTTCCGCACCAGGGAATTCCGGTGCCGGAGCAGCGCGGCAAAGTCCGCGAGATAGGGCGCCCAGCAGCCGCTCTCCCGGCTCTCCGCCGCGATTTGCTCCGCATAGGCGCAGGCATCCCCGGCATCCCCTCCGGTCAGGCGGGCTATACAATCGGAAATGGTCACTGCCGTCGGCCTCCTTCGGTTATTTCACGCAGTCTCTCACATATTTCAGCGGCACATCCATCCTCTGGGCCACCTGCTCCTCGGTCATACCGCTGTCCAGGAACCGGCGCACAACGGCATCCATCCTCTCGCCCACCTCAATGATGTGGCGGTCCGGATCATAAAAACGCACCACCCGCTGGCCCCATCGATGCTCCTTCACCGGGTGGACATACTCCACCCCCAGTCCCCTCAGCTTCTCGGCAAAGCTGTCGAAATCGCTCTCTTCAAAGTACAGTTCTCCTGCGTTGCCGGCCAGAGAAACCGGCCTGCCCTCCAAAAACTCCCGCCAGGTATCCAGCGTCTGCAGGCACACGCCGCCGGTCAGGGTCACGTTGGCGCCGAAGTCCATCACCACACGCAGGCCAAGAACCTGCCTGTAAAAGCGGATGGAGGCGGCCATATCGGTCACAGCCAACAACGGATTTTTAAATTTCATAGGATGTGCCTCTCTTCCTTCGGGGCTTGGGCAGGGGTGTGATGGGCTCCAAAACCTCAATAACCGCCCGGACCAGTTCCGTATTTTCAATATCCAATATATAGTGCTCTTTACCGCCCTCGTAGGGCAGGCCCCGCTCCGCCTCCGCCAGCACACAGGCCAGTTCCGGAACAATTTTCACAAACACGGTGTTGTCACACACCAGCAGAAGGGGCTTATCGTTCACATAGACCATGTACTCGCCGAACATCTTCCGGTACCGTACCGCCCCCATGCCATGGATTTGGTCGCAGACAAACGCAATATAATCCGCAGTTGTTGCCATGCAGCATCCCCCTCACTTTACCAGCGCAAAATCATGGGCCTCCCGCAGCCAGCCGATAAGTTCCCCGTCCAGCTGCGCTGTTTCCGATACGATCACATGGTGGGTCCAGCGATTGGGGTAGGGCTCCACGACCACCGCGATTCGCGGAGAGTCCAGCCGGCGGCTGAGGCCGAAGG
>USMP01000069.1 GCA_900555795.1 uncultured Eubacteriales bacterium | reverse complement strand
TCCCAGCCCCGCTCTGGCTGCCAAGCGTATGGGTGGATCCGCGGCACTGCGGCCTTCTGTTGCCAATACGTTCAGATCCCTATTTAGGTTCATTTTTGGAGTAGTGGGCTAAAAAGCGCCTGGTGCGTTCCTCCCTGGGGTGGTCGAACACCGCCGCTGGGGGGCCCTGCTCCACGATAACACCCTCGTCCATGAAAAGGATCTGGTCAGCGACCTCCCGGGCAAATTCCATCTCATGGGTGACGATAATCATGGTCATATCCCGCTCCGCCAGGGAGCGGATGACCCGCAGCACCTCGCCGGTGAGTTCCGGGTCCAGGGCGGAGGTGGGCTCGTCGAAACAGAGGATGTCCGGGTTCAGTGCCAGGGCCCGGGCAATGGCTACCCGCTGCTGCTGGCCACCGGAGAGTTGGTGGGGGTAACTGTCCATCCGGTTTTGCAGTCCCACCTGGCCCAGAAGAGCCGTCCCCGTCTCCCGGATCTCCTGGAGAATGGCTCTCTTCTCAGCTTTGTAGTCCGGCCGCTCACGCGCCAGCAGCTGCGGCGCCAGCATCACGTTCTCCAGAGCGGTGTACTGGGGGAAGAGGTTGAAGTTCTGGAACACCAGTCCAAAATGGAGCCGCTTGCGGCGAATCTGTTCCTCACTCTGGGTGGCGGGGTCCGAGGCGTCGAATAGGATCTGATTTCCCACAGAGATAATGCCCCGGTCCGGGGTTTCCAAAAAGTTCAAACACCGCAGCAGCGTGGTCTTACCGCTTCCGGAGGAGCCGATGATGGCCAGGGACTGCCCCTGCTCCAGGGTGAAACTGATATCCCGCAAAACTTCTGTACTGCCAAAGTGCTTTTCAATTTTTTCAACCTGTAAAATTGCCATGCCGTCAACTCCTCTCATCGGAAATAGGACAGCCGCTTTTCGCACCAGCCGAGAAGCAGCGTCAGCAGCCCATTCACTGCCAGATAGAAAACCGCGGTATAAAACAGGGGCCACATCAGGCCCTTTTTTATAAAGGATTCCCCCATCCAGATAATCTCGTAAACAGAGATAACCCGCACCAGGGCGGTGTCCTTCACCAGGGTGATCAGTTCATTGCCCATGGGGGGAACGATCCGCTTTACCAGCTGCAGCAGCGTAACCCGGTAGAAAATCTGTCCCCGGGTCATGCCCAGCACCTGGCCGGCCTCGTACTGCCCCCGTGGGATCGACTGGATACCGCCCCGGTAGATTTCGGAGAAATAACAGGCATAGTTAACGGCAAACGTGACCAGAGCGGCGGTAAAGCGGGGAAGCAGGGGGACACCCCACAGCAGGCCGGGGCCGTAATAGACAATGAGGATCTGGAGCATCAGCGGGGAACCCCGGACAATCCATACCACCAGCTTTACCAGGAGGCTGATGGGGCGGAACCTGGTCAGCCAGGTACCCCAGGGGCCGGACAGCCGCCTGCCCAGGGAGGCTAGGGGCGCAAAGCGGCTCATAGCCCCAAAGCACAGTAAAAGCCCCAGGGGCAGGGCAAACAGCAGCGTCAAAAGGAAGAGCCTGCCCGTGTTTACAAGGCCCTCCAGCAGTGTCAGCGTTACGGTCCAGAATGACATATCGGTATCTCTCCCATAAACCCAGGAAGGGCAGAGAGCGGGAGGCTCTCTGCCTTTCCATATTGTCTCTCAGCTTACTTTTCGATAATGTTTTTGGCGATGCCGTAGGTGTCGGCGGTCTCCATTACAGTGCCGGCGTCGTAGGCCTCTTTCCAGAAGCTGTTGAACGCATCCACCAGGTCGCTCTCCTTGCGGAAGCCCACGCCATACTCCTCGCTGCTCAGTTCCACAGCGGTGTCCAGATCGGGATAGCTGGTGCCATCGCCGATCATGGCGCCGGCCATGAGAAGGTCGATGACGCAGGCGTCCACACTGCCGGAGGCCACTTCCATCAGGGCCTTGGCCTGGGTGTCCACAGCGGTGTAGCTTACGCCAATATTGTCCAGCGCTTCCGCGCCGGCGGAGCCGTTTTCCACGGCGAAGGAGAGCGCCTTGATGCTGTCCTCACTCTGGTACTGGTCCGCCTTGCCGGCAGCAGTGACAACCACCTGGGCATTCTTGCAGTAGGGATCGCTGGTGCCCATCAGGCCCTTTACCTCGTCGGTGAGGGTCATGCCGTTCCACACCACGTCGATGGCCTTGGCCTCCAGTTCCATGGCCTTGTTATCCCAGTTGATCTCAATGAACTCCGCCTCAACCCCCAGGTTCTCAGCGAAGGCCTTGGCCATATCCGCGTCAAATCCGATCCACTCTCCGGACTCATCCTTGTAGTCCATGGGTGCGAAATCGGTCATACCCACAATCAGGGTACCCTTTTCCTTCACATAGTCCACATCGCTGCTGTCGGACTTCCCGCCGCAGGCGGCCAGAGCCAGCACCATTACCAGAGCCAGTACCATCCCAAGAAACTTCTTCATCTGTAGCCATCCTCCTTGACGGAATGTCCGTCGATTTAGTGTGCTAACAATTTACCATACTAAAGTAATTTTGTAAAGACATATATGTCCCAATAAGTCCAACTCTGTAAAAACCTCCTTTGTGCAGTTTATCCAATTAGCGAAATAAAGCAAATCAATTGCCGCTGAAATCCTGTTGGCATATTCGGGGCCAGGCTGTCATAGAGTACAGCAGTGGTAAAGAGAGCCAAGAACCTCCCGCGCACGGAGGTTTCAAATCAAATGAGCGCCCGCGGCGCATGGGAGGTTACTATGACGAACACTGATCTCTATCAGGATATTGCCACACGGACGGGCGGCTCCCTGTTCGTCGGGGTGCTGGGTCCGGTCCGGACGGGGAAGTCCACCTTTATCAAACGGTTTATGGAGACTTGCGTCATCCCCAACATTGACAACATTTACCGGCGGGAGCGGGCCATCGACGAACTGCCCCAATCCGGCAGCGGCCGCACCATTATGACGGCGGAGCCCAAATTTGTTCCGGAAGAGGCGGTAGAGGTCACACTGGACGGCGGTGCCACCTTTGCTGTGCGCCTCATTGACAGTGTGGGGTACATGGTGAAGGGGGCCATGGGGCAGTTTGAGGACGGCGCGCCCAGAATGGTCATGACGCCCTGGATGGACCATGAGATTCCCATGGCCGAGGCGGCGGAGTTGGGCACCCGTAAGGTCATCCAGGAACACTCCACTGTGGGGATTGTGATTACCACAGACGGCTCCATTACGGACATTCCCCGGGAGGACTATCTGGAGCCGGAGGAACGGGTTATCACTGAACTGCAGGAACTGGGAAAGCCCTTTATTGTACTGCTCAACTCCACAGAGCCCCACAGCGGCCGCGCCCAGACCATCAGCCGGGATATTGAGAGCCGTTTTTCTGTCCGCTGCCTGCCGGTGAACTGTCTGGAGTTGACCGAGGAGTCCATCACCCATATCATTAAGAGTCTCCTCTATGAATTTCCCCTGCGGGAGATGCGGTTTTTCCTGCCTGCCTGGGTGGATGCCCTGCCCATGTCCCATCCCATCAAACAGGCGGTGTACGGCATTGTCCGCCAGGGCGGAGACAAAATGTGTCACATCCGGGAGGTGGAGCCGGCAGTCAAGGCGATGGGAGCGGAGGAGAACATCTCTCTGAGCCGGGTACTGTCCATGGATCTGGGGAGAGGCGTGGCATCGGCGGAACTGCAGCTGCCAAGGGAACTGTTCTACCAGACCCTCAGCACCCAGTCCGGCTTCCAGGTGGCGGATGATGGGGATCTGATGGGGTTGCTGACAAACCTGGCTGCGGTGAAGGCCAGCTATGATAAAGTTTCCGCTGCTCTGGCCAACGTCTACGATACTGGCTACGGTATCGTCATGCCCACCATTGACGAGTTGCAGCTGGAGGAGCCGGAGGTGATGCGCCAGGGCGGGCGCTACGGCATCAAGCTGAAGGCCAGCGCCCCCTCCATACATATGTTTAAGGTGGACATTGAATCCACTGTGTCACCCATCGTGGGCAACGAGAAGCAGAGCGAGGATATGGTCAACTACCTGATGGATAAGTTCAGCGGGGATCCCACCCAAATCTGGGAGTCCAATATCTTTGGCCGCAGCTTCCACGAACTGGTGAACGAGGACCTGCAGGCAAAGCTGTACCGTATGCCCATGGATGCGCGGTTAAAATTCCAGGAGACTCTGCAGCGCATCGTCAACGAGGGAAGCGGGGGGCTGATCTGCATCATTTTGTAGGTCTTTGGTGCCGCCGCCATGGTACGAATAAGAGGAGACGCCCCCTAGGGGGCGTCTCCTCTTATTTGCGGCAGGTTACAGATTTTCCAGATCTGAGGATAGGATATCCAGGTAGCGGCGGACCTCTGGGGAGGGTTTTTCCCGCTCCCGCATCAGGGAGATCACCAAGTAATGCAGATCTCCCAGGGGAATATTGCGGAAGGCGTACTGCTGGTTCAAGCGGGCAGGCAGCTTGCAGCCAACAGAATACATTTTTCCCTCTGAGACCAGGCTGTTCTTGCTGCTGCGGTCTCCCACAGTCATCACGCGGCCCATATTGGGCTTCAATGTCTCCTGCAGGTTCTCAAAGCTGAGGAATGCTTTGTTTTCGTAGTCTATAAACGTATAGTTCTGAAAATCACTGAGTTTGATTTCCGGCTCGTTGTACAGAGGGTGCTGCGGCCCAATCCGGAGGACAACAGGGACCTTTTGAACTGTATGAAGGGCAATCCCTTTCGCCCGGGCCTGCTCGGTCAGAGTCTGCAGATCCTGGGGCTTGACAATGCACACGGCCAGATCCAGCATGGAAAAATACAGCTTGTCAATGGCTTCCTGGGTGGTAAGAATCACATAGGAGAAATCCACCGCCTCGCAGTCCTGATATTCCAGGCACAGACTGCTGTATGCCTGACAGACCGGTGTATAGGAGGTCCCGGCGATCCGGACCCGGGCTGTGTTTGTCTGCTCCGAAGCCTGCCGCATCCGCTCATAGCTGGCACAGATGTTCCCGGCCTCCTCCAACACGAGAAGTCCCTGCTCTGTGGGGCGTATTCCTTTATTGCTGCGGACAAATACGGGAAAGCCCAATTCCTGCTCCAGAGAGCAGAGGGCATTGCTCAGATTTGGCTGGGCCAGAAACAGGTTCTGGCCACCTTGGAGACGGAACCTGTCCGGTAGACCTCCAGAATATACTGCATTTGCTGAATGGTCATAACATCCTCCCATAGGTTCTGTCCTATATCTGTTTTGCATAGTGGCATACGTTTTTCGTATGAAAAAGCAAGAAATCGCGGCGTATTCTCCCACAGGCCCACTGCGAATCAGTCAATCTTACAAAAACCTAACACTGCATTTAGAAAATCTGCACAAAAGGGGAGAGGATATGGCGGAGCATTCCTATATAAATATCTGATAACCCCATAGCGCATCCATAGTATCCAGCAATTCTTCGACAGTTTATACTTTATTTTGCACAAGGCGAGGGGATTTGTCAATCCCTCAATGGGTGCGCATCTGATACACAAGAGAGAAAAGGAGAGAAAAGCAATGCCTACACAAACCATAATCTGTCTCGTGATCTTTGTTCTGGCAATTACAAGCTATATTCTCAACAAGATTCCCATGGCGATGACGTCCCTACTGGCGATGTTCCTCATGATCGTCACCGGCTGCGTCAACCCGAATGTGGCCCTGGGGAACTTCGCCAACTCCAGCGCTATCATCATGGTGTCCTTCTTTGTCATCGCCGCCGGTCTGAATCGGACCCAGATGGTCAAGAAAGTATCCAACCTGGTGTATAAGGTTTCCGGTGGTTCTTTCACCAAGGGCATGATCGGCTACTGCCTGGTTACGTTCCTGGTAGCCCAGGTTGTGCCCAGCGCTATCCTGATCTTCAGCATCTGCTTCCCCTTGGTGGCGGATTTCTGCAAGAAGATGAATGTGAATCCCTCCAAGGCCATGTTCTCCATCGGCCTGATTTCCATCTCCTGCGTGGCGGCTCTGCCCATTGGCGCCGGTGCTTCCAGCTATATCACCAGCAACATGCTGATGGAGACCTATGGCATAACCGGCTATCAGTTTGGCATGTTCACCAACATCCTTGCCAAATGGCCCATGCTGATTGCTGCCGTGCTGTATGCGATTTTTGTTGCTCCCAAGATGGCCCCGGACAAGGCGGTTGTCAACGCTGGCAACGTGCAGGGTCGTGCCGTGGCGGAGCAGAAGCCCTTGGATCCCGTCCGTGAGGTGCTGGGCTACGGGATCTTCGTGGTAGTCGTGCTGTGCCTGATCTTTATTGACTACCTGCCCCTGAACAACTGGCAGGTCTGCCTGGGCGGCGCCCTTCTGGTTGTGCTTACCGGCGTTCTCTCCGAGCGGGAGGCTGTAGCCTCTATGAACCTGCCCGTGGCGTTCCTGTTTGTGGGCGGCCTGACCATGGGCCAGGCACTGGTTGGCACCGGCGCCGGCGATGTCATCGGCGGCGCCATCGCCGGCATACTGGGCAGCCACCCCAACAGCTACCTGGTGGGCTTTGTGTTCTTCTTCATCCCCTTCGCCATGACCCAGGTCATGGTCAACCACTCCGTGATTCAGTCTGTGCAGCTTATCGTCCTGCTGACCTGTGCCAGCCTGGGCTATAACCCAATCGGTCCCATGATCCTGGCCACCACCGGCTCTCTGACTGCCTTCATGACCCCCATGGCCACCCCCACCGCGCCCCTGATGATGGGTGTCGCCGGCTACGACCAGAAGGACATGTTTAAGATGAGCTGGCTGCCCTCCATTATTCTCTGTGCCGTCGCCGTGTTCTGGACTATGACCATATTCCCCTGCTATTAAGCTTTCTGTGGGGCACAGGACTTGACAATCCCTGACACGTTCCATATGATATGGAGTGAGAAGTACGCTCCGGCGGCTCCCGCCCTGGACCGCC
>USMP01000068.1 GCA_900555795.1 uncultured Eubacteriales bacterium | reverse complement strand
CTGCCGGGATATCCAGATTGTGTTCCAGGACCCCTACTCCTCCATCAACCCCCAAAAGACTGTGCGCCAGATTCTGTCGGTGCCCTATATCATCCACAAGCTGGCCTCCGGTGAGGAACTGGAGAAGCGTATTGAGGCCATTGCGGCCGAGGTGGGCCTCTCCGCCGATTACCTGGATAAGTATCCCCACGAACTGGACGGCGGAAAGCGGCAGATCGTGGGCATTGCCCGGGCCCTCTCCCTGGACCCGAAGTTTATCGTCTGCGATGAGCCGGTGTCCTCCCTGGATGTGTCCATCCAGGCCACGATTATCAATCTGCTGATGGATATTCAGCGGAAGAAGAACCTGGCCTACCTCTTTGTCTCCCACGACCTGAGTGTGGTACGGCACATCTCCAACCGCATCGCCGTGATGTATTTGGGGCAGATCGTGGAAATTGCCGAGACAGAGGAGTTGTTTGCCAACGCCCAGCACCCCTATACCCTGGCGCTGCTCTCCGCCGTGCCCCGCATCGACGTGGGCCACAAAATCTCCCGAATCCTGCTTAAGGGCGATGTGCCCAGCCCCGTGGACCCGCCGGATAACTGCTGCCGCTTCGCCCCCCGCTGTTGGATGGCCTCTGAGCGGTGCAGCAAGGAGGCGCCCCAGATGCAGGATGTGGACGGAAAGGGGCATTTTGTGGCCTGCCACTTCTGCCAGGAGTCCCGGGCCAGGACCCAGAACGCGGAGAAGAGCACGGATTAGCTGGAACTGTGCGACATCATTGAATGTAATGAGATGAGCATGAGTGAGTTTGTCAGAAGCGTCACCTCCCACGGTCTCCGCTTTCGCTGGTTTACCTGCAACTGCACGGAGATTCGTCTGCCGAATGGCAAGTATATTGTCATCGATCCCTTCCTGCCCTCCCCGGAGGACCCCAAGTGGGGGAAGATGGGCATGAGCTGCGGCTACGCCGTGGCGGATCTGGAGGGCGCGGACTACGTGATTCTCAACCACGCCCACGGAGACCACATTCTGCAGCTGGGCGAGGTATATGAGCGCTTCCATCCCCGCATCCTCTGCCACGCCAACACGGCCATCTACTACAGCCAGACCTTCGGCATCCCGGAGCGGGACATCTTCCCCTTTGAGAGCCACGATACCTATGACTTCGGCGATTTTATTCTGGAGACCAGCGAGGGGCGGCATAATGCCACGAAGTTTTCCGCAGTGTCGCCAGCCAGGATTGACGACCACGCATCCCTGGACTTTCTGGGCTCCCTGGGATCCCTCTTTAATACCAACCTGGTCATCACAACCAACGACAACCTGAAGCTCGCCTTTAGCGCAGGGGGGTGGGATCGGATTGCGCAGAAGCGCTAGGAGGATGTGCATCCCAACATCCTCTTCCGCCACCGGACCAATTGGCAGATGGAGCCCCGGGAGATGGCGGAGGTTATCGCCGCCATCGGCGCGCAGATCAGCATTCCCTGGCACCACAACAACGCCTATGACCCCAGCTTCGACTATGACTTTAACGATTTTACCGCCAAGGTCAATGAGGAACTGGAAAAGCTGGGTACCCAGTGCAGGTTTATCAACCCGGAGCGGGGTGTCTGGTACGAGGCCAGCATGACGGTACAGATTTGTCCTGTGGATAAGAAGTAAGCGGGTAAGGGCTTCTTTTGCGGATACATGCCGCCTCCCGACGGCGGCCGCCGCGGGCCCATGTCTGTGGCCGCAGGGCTGCCAACATGGACAATTTTTGCGGCTGTCTTATGCCACCGCAAAAAATAGAAGCGGGGCGACACGGCCAACGTGCCTGCCTCGCTTCTATCAATAGCCCACCTGCTCAGCGGCCAAGCATCCGCCACAGGGTGGTGCGGCCAATGCCCAGCCGTTCAGCTGCCTTGCTCTGGTTGTTGCCGCACTGGGCCAGAACAATCTTGGCGACCTCCTGCTTGATCTCATCCAGTGTGCCGCTCAGATCCAGAGACAGCTTGGCCTCCGGGATCAAGTGGCCTTTTTCTGTATCCAGGATGGAGCGGATGGTGTCCGCGCTGATATACATCCCGTCGGACTGGGACACCGCCTGGAAGATCACCCGCTTCAGCTGGGAGAGATTCCCGGGCCAGTCGTAGGCCTTCATCAGAGTGACGGCGTCGCTCTGGAGCCCGGCGGACTGCTTGGACATCATGCTGTTGAAGGAATTGATGTATTTTGTCACCATCTGGGGGATCTCATCGATGCGCTCCTGCACGGTGGGCAGGGTGATGGTATAGCATGTGAAGCGGTCCATAATGGCTCTGGCCCGCTCCGGCAGCTTTTCCCGGGTGTCATGTGTCCAGGAGAAGATGATCCGGTTGCAGGAGCACAGGTGGGAGTCGCTGATGGCGCTGAGAAAGCCGCAGAATTTTTCCTCGTCCAGGGTATCGATCTCCCGAAAGTGGAACGTCACCTGATTGGACCGGAAGGGGGAGTTGATGCTGGTGAGCAGGTACTGCAGTTCCTTTTCGTTCATTTTTGCAAAGCTGCAGTCAATGTAGGGGTTGTTCCAATTCTGTCCCTTGATATGCAGATAGGCGGCGCACTCGCTCTTGCCGGTGCCGGGTCCGCCCAGGAGCATCAGGGGCGGGAAGCTACCGGACTTGCCCAGCTGCTCGTACTTGGACAACTCCAGAGTAGGACTGAGGTAGAAGCCTGCCAGCAGACTCTCATTCAACTCGTTTGCGGTGTAGTACTGGATGCCGCTGGCCTTCTTTGTGGTCTTGTTTTTCTGATAGTATACATTGTACAGGGAATACATCTCCCCGCGGAAAGCCACCTGCTTGGCCTCGATATTGTAGATGGTGCCCCGGATATTTTTCTGAATTGCCTCGGATCGCTCCCACTCCGGCAGGGTAAGCTGGTTGAGAACGATGGACTTGATCTCCTCATCCCCCAGTTGATTGGGATTGGCGTAGACACAGTTCTTTTCGCTGTCAAAGACGAAGGAGTCGATCTCCAGGTTATTCAGAAGCATCTCGTAGAGGTCCTTCTGCTCCTTGATCTGGGCATAGGATTCGCAGATGTGCACCGCCTCGTCGATGGCCCGCTCAATGCTCTCCAGCCCTGAGTGGATCAAAATGGAATCCACCCCCTGGCGTTTGGCGTAGATGTCGGTGATGGTATCGCAGACGATCATTTGATAGCCCTGGGACTTGATCTCGCTGATAATCCAGTCCGCGTCCTCCTTGGTCTGGAGGGTGAAAATATCCAGGTTATACTGGAGCAGGTCGCTGATGATTTTGGCGTTCTTGGTAATGGGGGCGAAGCCTACAATGGCCCATTTGTCCGCGCAGGACCGGGCCAGGTTGATGGACTGGAGCAGATCATAGGCGGAGAACTCAATCTCTACAATGGGCTTGGTTGTCACCTGGCGGATCTGCTGGGCGGTGCCACCACGGGAGATAATACAGTCGTAGTCGCCGGCGTACTGCTGGGCCAGGGCGCATCCGTCCTCCAGGTTGCCGGTGTAGGCGTCCAGAACGATATCTTCACGCTGACTGGCGGCCTCCCGCATCAGCAGGCGGATGCCGTCGTAGGGGGCGATCCCTAAAAGCTTATATGTTTTCATTTTGCATGCCTCCCGTAAGATCTTACCAATACTATACCTCATTTTAACAGTATCTGTCAATAATTGAAACATATATTTTATAAACGTTTCGAAATAAAACTAATATTTCGACTATTTCGACATTTTAGGTTGCAAAACGAAGCACGTGTGCTACTATATAAGTAGTACATGATTTTGGATTTGGATAGGTGGTAACAATGGCCGAATTGCTGATGATAGCCGACGATATGACCGGGGCTCTGGATTCAGGCGTCATGCTCAGTGCCCGCAATATCGACACGCTGGTGCAGATCGACTGTTTCGCGGATATGGACGCGGTTCTGACCGGGTGCGACGCCGCAGTGATCAATACGGAGACCCGTCATCTGCCTCAGGAGGAGGCTTTTGAACGGGTCCGCCGGATTGTGGAGCGGGCGGAGGCGCTGGGCGTCCCGTATATCTATAGTCGTCCAGCATGTAGAAGTCGCAGGGGTAGACGCTGCCGTCCGCCTCTACTACCAGCTGGGGTGCGCAGTCCCCCATACCGCAGCACTCCACCGGTTGGCCCAGAAGGCGGGCCGCCAGGTTCTCAAAGTAGCGGATGTAGACGAAACGGCCCAAAAGGCGGGCTTCATACCACGCATCAAAAAGGTCTGTCAAAAACCGCCTGTAGCTCGCTGGGGTGAGGGAGCCTGGGCAGCCGCCCCTGGGGGCGCCAAGGGGGTTCAGACAGGGGATGTACTGCTGATAAAGAAATCCCTGGGCCATAAAAAAGGAGAACAGTTCCTTTGCCCGGCTGGCCGTGGCCTCCGTGACCACGGTGAGAATGTTGCAGGGGACGTCCCTCCGCTTCAGCAGCCGGGCCGCCGCCAGCACCACGTCAAAGGTGCCGTGATCAGAGGCGTCCACACGATTGGCGTCGTGAAGATCCCGGGGACCATCCAGAGACAGGACCACCAAAAACTGGTTTTGCGGAAAAGGAGGCCCATGCTTCGTCAAGGACCATACCATTGGTCTGGATGGCGTGGTGAATGGCGGCCTTTCCGCGGCGGTAGCGCTTTTCCAGGGGGATCAGCCGCCGGAAGAAGGGGAGGCCCCTCAGGGTGGGCTCACCCCCCTGAAAAGCAAGGGTACACTGGGTATCGGCATAGGCCAGGCATTTGCTGACCACCTGCCGCAGGGTCTCCTCCGACATCAGCCCAAAGTTTTCGACACTCCGGCAGCGGGACTCGTCGGCGTAAAAGCAGTACCGGCATCGCAGGCCGCAGCTGCCGGAGGCGGGCTTGAGCAGGACACTCAACGCGGGCATGGGCCTCCCTCCTTTTCTGGTCGGATGACGCCCCTCAGCACTGGGGCGGGGGAGAGAAAATAATGGGCTGGAAGTTGTGCAGGATGTACTCCTTGCCGCCGTACCGCTCCAGCCGCTGGGCCTGATCCGCCCGGCAGCTGGCGTCAATTTCCCTGGGGCCGCCGCAGGCCTGGAGCTTTTCCGCCAGCAGGGCCCCTATACCGGCGTAGGCGGGATCGGTGCTGTGGTCGTGCAGTTCCAGCGGATCTTTATCCAGGTCAAAGAGCAGGGGAGGATAACCCACATAGTCGATATACTTATACTGCCTCCAGCGGACCATAAAGCCGCCAGTGTAGGAGGCGGAGGCGTGAAACTCAGAATACACGGCGCGATCCTTTTCTTCCTTTGATTTGCAGAGTTCGTAAAGTGAGATGCCCTGCCTGTCTTTTCCGTCGTTTTTCGGTACAACGCCCATGAGATCCAGCACAGTGGGATAGATATCCACCAGGGAAATGTTGGTGCGGTTAACCGTGCCCCGGGGGATGTCGAGACCGGAGAGGATGAGCGGAATGGCGGAGGAGTCCTCCAGCATGCAGTTTTTGAACCACAGGCCGTGGTTGCCCATCATCTCTCCATGGTCGGATGTGTAAATGACATAGGTGTTTTCATCCAGTCCCAGGTCCCGCAGACGTCCCAACAGCTGGCCTATCTGCGTATCCAGGAAGGGGCACATGCCGTAGTAGGCGTGAATGGCCCGGCGAATCTCCTCGCCTGTGTATTCCTCCTGAAGCCCCAAAAAATCCCGGATGTCCCGGAAACTCTCGTGCTCAGCCCGCTCTCCCCTGTGGTAGGCAAAGGGCATGGGGAGACTGGCCTCATCGTAGAGATTCCAGGTTTCCTGGGGGGAGATAAGGGGAAGATGCGGGAAGGTGTAGCCCACGTAGAGGCACCAGGGTTTTTCCGCCTCCCGGTTTTCTTCCAAAAATGCCAGCGCCTCCTTTGTAATTTGGGTGTCATAGTGGATATAGCTGGAGTCTCCGGGGTGTGCCTTGGGAATCTCCTGACGCATAATAGGCTTTACCACACCATATTCCCGGATGGTGCCGAAAAGATCCACCACGCCGTCCCGGACGTGGAGGGGAATCCGCTGGTCGGGAAAACCGGTATCATCCTCGCTGGAGCGGTAGTGAAGCTTTCCGATGGCGTAACCGGAATCCCGGCACGGTGCAGCTGGTGGCCAAAGCTGAGGGCCTGTTCGGGGGAACAGTAGGGGCTTGCGTTGTCCCAGCAGTGGAGTGTGTGACTGTAGCAGCCGGTGGCCATGCTGGCCCTGGCGGGCACACAGATTGGGTTTGGGGTGTAGGCGCAGTCAAATCGGGTGCCGGCGGCGGCAAGGGCGTCCATGTGGGGGGTAATGACGTGGGGATTGCCGTAGCAGCCTGCCATATGCCGGTTGTGCTGATCGGAGCAGATCAGCACAACATTGCGGGGCTTTTGGTCCATGAAAGTGTCCTCTCTTTCCGTAAAAGGCTTTCCGTATGCCTATTATACAGGTACAGGCCCCTGGGGGCAAACAACACTTTCCGGGGAGGTCCCACCACAAAATTTTGTGGCAAATGGACGGACACGTTGACTTTTCCCCCCACTTTGGTACAATACAATTCTGATAACAGTATAGAAGCGGCACAAGAATTTCTTGTGTGACAGGAGGAGCGGAGACAGTGGTCAATTTTTTGAGTTTGTACTACTTTGCAGAAGCATGCAGGATTTAAACTTTACACAGACTGCCAGACGGCTCTTTATTACCCAGCAAAACCTGTCTAACCATGTGCAGCGGCTGGAGGAGGCCTATCAGGCCCGGCTGTTTCGCCGGCGTCCCCGCCTGGAACTGACGGATGCCGGGCGGCAGCTGCTCCGCTTTGCCCAGTCGGTACTTGCCCAGGAGGAGCGGGTGCGGCAGGTCATACGGGACTACGATGGACAGGATCGGGGTACCCTGCGCATTGGGACCAGCGCGCCCCGGGCCAGGGGTATCATGCCGGAGGTGCTGCGCCAGTTCAGCGGTGAGTTTCCCAA
>USMP01000067.1 GCA_900555795.1 uncultured Eubacteriales bacterium | reverse complement strand
CCCGCCGCCGGGACAGTCCGCTCCGTCCACCAGCATACTGCCGAGGACAACGGCTTCAAGACCTGCAGCGATGTGCGCAGCAGCGGCGGCTATACCATGTTCGCCTCCGGAGACACCCTCTACTACATCATCTCCTACGACAACAACACCGCGATCAACACCTGGCGGGAGGGGGAGGGCGTCCGGCGCATCACCGGGGACGACTTCAGCCCCGAACTGCTGGGCGTCGCCGGAGACAAGGTGTTCGCCGTGGGCTTTACCGGAACCCGGCCCCAGGAACTCTACCGGGTGGAGGGCGGAAGCGCCCGCAGGCTGAGCGCCTTCAACGAGGAGATTTTCACCGTCTATACCCCGGTGATGCCGGAGTTTACCAGCTTTGTCAACCGGGACGGCGTGCGCATTGACGGCTTCGTGATCTATCCCGCGGACTATGAGAGGGGGAAAAAGTACCCCGGTGTTCTCCATATCCACGGCGGACCCCGCCAGGCCTACTCCTCCAACTATGCCCATGAGATGCAGCTGTTTTCCTCCTACGGGTACTTCGTGTTTTTCTGCAACCCCAGAGGCTCCGCCTCCCGGGGGGAGAAATTCTCGGCGCTGGGGGACCGGCGGGGGACCATCGACTACGAGGATATCATGGCCTTCACCGACCACGTGCTGGAGCGGTA
Organism: uncultured Eubacteriales bacterium; assembly: GCA_900555795.1. Lineage (GTDB taxonomy): Bacteria > Bacillota > Clostridia > Oscillospirales > Oscillospiraceae > Pelethomonas. Next base: position 6,521 of record USMP01000067.1, on the reverse strand, counting down.
TCCTGATCTGGATGGGGAGCGCCTGGGCGTGACCGGCATCAGCTTCGGCGGCTTCATGACCAACTGGATCATCGGCCACACAGGCCGGTTCCGGGCGGCGGTGTCCTGCTGCTCCATTGTCAATAATCTCAGCTTTTTCGGTGTGTCCGACGAGAACAGCTGGGGCTCCCTTCTGGCGCCCTGGGACAATGTCCAGCGGGGCTGGGACGGCTCTCCCCTGAAGTATTACCGCAATGTGACCACGCCCACCATGTTCGTGCAGACCTATGAGGACTACCGCTGCCCGCTGTCAGAGGCGGTGCAGATGTATACCGCGCTGCAGATCATCGGCGTGGACACCCGCCTGTGTATGTTCCACGGCGAGTCCCACAGCCTCTCCCGCACCGGCCACCCCCGCAACCGGGTCCGCCGCCTGCGGGCGATCCTGGAGTGGATGGATAAGTACCTGAAAACCACATAAATAAGCAAATCCGTTTGCTTATGATAAAAATTTTAGGAGGTACCACATGAAACGAGCCAAGAAAGCGATCTGTCTCTTGCTGGCAGTATGCCTGATGGCCGGTTTGTTCGCTGGCTGCGGGCAGAGCGGAAACCAGGGGAGCACTTCCGGAAACCAGACCCAGGGCAGCACCGGTGGAGGCACCACCGGCGGCGATACCGCCCCCGTGAAGGACACCCTGGTTGTGGTCAACAACAGTGAGGTCCAGTCCTGTGACCCCGCCGCCACCACCGCCAAGCCCACCATGGACTGCCTGCAGCAGATGCTGGAGCCCCTGGTCAGAATGAACGAGGCGGGCGACTATGAGATGGTCCTGGCCGAGAGCATCGAGCAGACCGATGATCTGACCTACCAGGTCCACATCCGCCAGGGCGTCAAGTTCCACAACGGTGAGGAACTGAAGGCCAGCGACGTGGTCTTTACCTTCACCCGCGCCATGGCCAGTGCCAAGGCCGCTCCCAACCTGACGGAACTGGATCCGGAGGGGATCAAGGAGATTGATGCGTATACCGTGGAGTTCAAGACCCTGACCCCCGTGGCCACCTTTGAGAACGTCCTGTCCCGCAACAACGGCCTGATCCTTAACCAGAAGGCCGTGGAGGAGGCCGGCGAGAATGTTGGCCGTTCCTGCATCGGCACCGGCCCCTACATGTTCGTGGAGTGGCAGGCCGGCGTGCAGATTACCATGAAGGCCTTTGACGAGTACTGGGGCGAAAAGGCCAAGATCCCCAACGTGACCTATAAGTTTGTGGACGACGCCAACAGCCGCGTGGTGATGCTGGAGGCCGGCGAGGCCGACATCATCTACTCCGTACCCGCCACCGGTGTGGATATCCTCACCGGCAACGATAAGGTGAAGGTGATGGAGGAGACCAGCAACACCGTCCGCTGGTTCTTTATCAACACCCAGGTGGAGCCCACCAGCGACATCAACCTGCGCAAGGCCATCGCCTACGCTCTGGATACGGAGGCCCTGACCCTGGCGGTGTTCGGAGAGCACGCCTCCCCGGCCACCAGCTTCCTGGCGCCCAACCTCATGGGCCACACCGCCGACCTGGAGACCTATGGCCGCGATCTGGACAAGGCCAAGGAGTGCCTAGCCGCCGCCGGCTATGAGGCGGGTGAACTGACCCTGACCCTGACCATGTGGGCCCAGACGGTCCAGAACTCCATGGCGGAGATCATTCAGGCCCAGCTGGGTGAGATCGGCATCACGGTGAATATTGAGTCCCTGGAGTCCGCCGCCTTCAGCGCGGCCCTGGGCACCGGTGAGATCCAGCTCGGCCTGGCCACCAACTCCAATACCAGCGGCGACCCCGGCGCAGCCTCCAAGGTGTTCAAGAGCACCAACTTCCCCAAACCCAACTATTCCGGCCTTGCCTCTGATGAGATTGACAAGCTGCTGGACGAGGGCCTGGCCTGCACCGACCCCACGGAGCGCGAAGCCATCTATACGAAGGTGCAGCAGCTGGCTGCCGAGGAGTGCTGCATTATTCCCCTGTGCTACGAAAATGAAATTTTCGGCATCAATGCCAATCTGCAGGGCTTCTATGTGAGCAAGAGGGGCTTCCAGAACTTCGCCGAGTACTCTTTTTAAACAAATAGCGCTGTCAAAACCCGACAGTTGACCTCGTTGGCCGTTGGGGTGCGGCACCGGACGGCTGCCGCACCCCAACCACATTTAAGTAAGATTGAGGAGTGCCGTTATGAAAGTTTTGAGTGAACCCCTGCTGCAGAATGTGGCGGAGATGGATACCCAGGTGTATCCCAGGATGACGGAGCAGCCCCTGGATCCCCTGGTGGCGGAGGCCCGGGCCACGGCCTATGGCGATCCCACGGACCCGGACAACTGGGTGAAGCTGGGCCGGCTGTACCGGCGGCAGAAGATGCACCGCAGTGCGGTCAACGCCTACTCCCTGGGCATGACCTATGACCCCTTTAACTGGTTTTTCTTCCGCCACAAGGGACACACCTACCTGAATCTGGGGCAGCCCCGTGAGGCCGCGGCGGCCTTCACCATGGCCACCCGCCTGCACCCCACAAACTGGGACAGCTGGTACCACCTGGGCCTTGCCTACTATATGCTCAACGAACTGGACAAGGCGGAGAAGTGCTACCATGAGACCTTAAAGCTGAGCCCCACCTACAAGCTGCTGATCCCCCTGGTGAACTGGTACTATCTGACCCTCATCAAGCAGGGGAAGAAGGAGAAGGCCCAGCGCATCGCCAATTTGGTCCCCCCCGACGCCGACGGAAACAAGAAGAGCAACTACTACAAGCTGGCCATGGTCTACAACGGGTCTGTGAATATTGAGGATGCCCTGGCCGACGCCGAGGCGTTTTTGGCCAAGGACCCGGAGAACCACATGTCCAGCTATCCGTCCAACACCTACGGCCTGGCCTGGAAGCTGATCTGCGACGGGCAGGTGCAGCGGGGCTATGAGATCCTGAAGAGAGGCTATGATACCCACGGCTGGGCCCTGGCGGACACGGCGATTGAGTTTGACATGGCCAGATGGCGGGAAAATGGAGGGGTGAACTAATGGATATTAAAAAGACGGAAGCCCAGATGATGACGGAGCCCTGGCTGCCCAACTGTTCCGACAAGGAGCACGAGGTGTTCCCCCGGCGCACCGCTGTGGAGACCTCTGATATCGTGAAGGAGGCCATGGCGGCGGCCAAGGCCGACCCTGAGAACGTGGAAAAATGGATTGCCCTGGGCCGGGCCTACCGCCGGCAGAACATGTTCCGGGAGGCCATTGAGGCCTACAGCATCGGCATGGAGCATAACCCCTTCTACCCGCTGCTCTACCGCCACCGGGGACATTCCTACCTGAATACCGGCCGGTACTACGAGGCGGTGGGTGATTTTGAAGTGGCGCTGCGGCTGGACCCCTCCAACTTTGAGAGTTGGTACCACCAGGGCGTGTCCTTCTTTATGATCGGCCAGTATGCCCGCACTGAGTGGACCATGCGCCAGGGCCTGGACATGGTGACAGGCAGCGCGGATATCACCTGCACCACCGACTGGCTGTGGCGTTCCCTGGCCCGTCAGGGCAAGATGGACGAGGCCGCGCAGGTGCTCTCCGGCTACGACACCAGCAAGCAGCCCAGCGGCGCCATGGACTACTTCCGCGCCCTCCAGGTCTATAAGGGAGATATTACCCCTGAGGAGGCCCTGGCCGACCACAAGGTGACGACGGACTACGGCGTGGTGAACTACTACCTGGTGAACGGAAAGCAGGAGGAGGCTCTGGCGGTGGCCAAGGCCGCCCTGGAGCGGTATCGGGAGCGGGAGTGGGCCGCCTTCGGCTATCGCGGCTGCGAAGTGGAATTGGAGAAGCTGGGATGAGGTACGATTTTGATACCGTTATTGACCGCCGCGGCACAGACAGCCTGAAGTGGGACTCCGGCAAAAGCGATATGCTGCCCATGTGGGTGGCGGATATGGATCTTCCGGTGGCTCCGGAGATTATGGATGCCCTGAAAAAGCGGCTGGAGCACCCCATTTTGGGCTACTCCATCAAGAGCGACGACTATTTCAGCGCGGTCATGGGCTGGTTCTCCCGCCGCTATCAGTGGCAGATGAAGCCGGAGTGGATCTGCCATGCGCCGGGCATTGTGGCGGGCCTGCACTTTATTGTCCAGGCCTTCACCAAGCTAACAGACAAGGTCCTCTCCCTGGCTCCCGCCTACTACCAGTTCTACAAGGCCGCCGAGGACAACGGGCGGGAGTGCCTGCGCTGCCCCCTGGTGGTGGAGAACAACCGCTACGTGGTGGACTACCAGCGCTTTGAGGAGATGGCCGCCCGGGAGGATGTGACGCTGTTCCTGCTGTGCAATCCCCACAACCCCGGCGGCCGCTGCTGGACGGCGGAGGAACTGCGGCGCTTGGCGGAGATCTGCCAGCGCCACGGCGTGCTGGTGGTGTCCGACGAGATCCACTGCGACCTAGCGCTGGACGGAAACCGCTACTGCCCCTACGCCGTGGCGGCGGGGGAGGAGTTGATGGAGAACGCCATTGTCTGCGTGGCTCCCAGCAAGAGTTTCAACCTGGCCGGTCTGCAGACATCCTGCGTGGTGATCCCCAATGAGAAGATCCGGGCCGCCTATGACCAGAAGCTTCTCACCCTGGGCATCAAGCGCCCCAACGCCCTGGGCATGGTGGCCATGATCGCCGCCTATACCCAAGGCGAGCCGTGGCTGCAGGCGTGCACGGCCTACTTAACGGAAAATTTCCGCTTTATGAAGGAGTATCTGGCTGCCTATATTCCTGAGTTCAAGCCCATGGATATGGAGGCGACCTACCTGGCCTGGATTGATGTGTCCGGCCTGGGTGGAGAGCCGGGGGCATACCACGGGTATCAGGAGCGGGTGGGCAAGCTGTGGCTGGACGGCGGCAGCATGTTCGGCGCGGAGGGCGTGAACTACGAGCGGCTCAATTTCGCCTGCTCCCGGGCCACCCTGACAGATGCTCTGGAGCGTATGCGCAGGTCCGCCGACGCCATGCGGGAAGACCTGCGCTGAGCGGCGGGTCGGCGTAAGCACAAAGGAGGAGCATACCGATGCTGAAATATATCCTCAAACGAATCCTCATGCTGGTTCCGGTTATGGTTGGCGTGATTATCATCGTGTTCACCATGCTGTACATCACGCCGGGCGACGCCGCGGAGATGATTCTGGGTACGGAGGCCACGGAGGAAGAACTGGACGCTCTGCGGGAGGAACTGGGGCTCAATGATCCATATCTTGTCCGTCTGGGCACATTCTTTAAGAACCTGGTTCTGAAGATGGACTTCGGTACCTGCTGGGTGACGAAGCAGCCTGTTCTGTCCCTGATCCTGGCCCGATTCCCCTACACCGTGCGTTTGGCGTGCCTATCCGTGGCCATATCACTGACCCTTGGACTGGTGCTGGGCATCATCTCAGCCATCCGGCCCTACGGGATTTTCGACAATGTGTCCATGTCCCTGGCGCTGGTGGGCGTGTCCATGCCAAACTTCTGGCAGGGCCTGCTGCTGATGATTCCGAATATGTACAAAATCGCCGGTGAGCAGTTACCATCAGTATTCCATGTAAGTGCCAGAGCTCTTGCAACACATGCCCTGAACATCTTTGGTGACCATACAGATGTTATGGCTTGCCGCCAGACTGGTTTCGCTATGCTGTGTTCCGGTTCTGTTCAGGAAGTTATGGACTTGGCGGGTGTAGCTCACCTGGCAACTATCAAGTCTCGCGTTCCTTTCGTGAACTTTTTCGACGGTTTCCGTACATCTCACGAAATCCAGAAGATCGAAGCTCTGGAAAATGATGACCTGGCTCCGCTGATCGACCAGAAGGCGTTGGCTGAATTCCGTGCACGTGCTTTGAATCCGGAAAAACCGGAAGCTCGCGGTATGGCTGAAAACCCGGATCACTTCTTCCAGCACAGAGAATCTTCAAACAAATACTATGAAGCAGTTCCTGCTATCGTAGAAGAATATATGAACGAAATCTCCAAACTCACAGGCCGTAAATATGGTTTGTTCGATTACTACGGAGCAGAAGATGCAGAACGCGTGATTATCGCAATGGGTTCTGTAACCGAAGCTGCCCGCGAAGCTATCGACTACCTGACTGCTCAGGGTGAAAAAGTAGGTTTGGTTTCTGTTCATTTGTATCGTCCGTTCTCTGCTAAGCACTTCCTGGCAGCTGTTCCTAAGACTGCAAAACGTATCGCAGTTCTTGACAGAACAAAAGAACCGGGTGCAACTGGCGAACCTTTGTATCTGGATGTAAAAGACTGTTTCTACGGACAGGCTGACGCTCCGGTTATCGTGGGTGGCCGTTATGGTCTGGGTTCTAAAGATACTACTCCGGCACAGATTCTTGCCGTTTACGAAAATCTGGCATTGCCGATGCCGAAGAATCAGTTCACACTGGGTATCGTAGACGATGTTACATTCACTTCTCTTCCTCAGAAAGAAGAAATCGCTTTGGGCGGCGAAGGTATGTTCGAAGCTAAGTTCTACGGATTAGGTGC
>USMP01000066.1 GCA_900555795.1 uncultured Eubacteriales bacterium | reverse complement strand
CGTTTCAGGCTCCTGCGTGGCAGGCTCGTCCGTCGGGGTCTCCGCAGCCGGTTCGTCATCAGCAGTCGCTTCGGCATTCTCCGCGGATTCGGCCTCCGCGGCGTCCTCCTGCACCGCATCCTCCACGACGGGCGCATCCTCCACCGAGGCGGACAACACGCCGGTGAAGGTCTGCTCGGAAAGCAGCACACGGTATTCGTTCCCCTCGGCGTCGGTCAGGGTGAAGCCTGCGCTGTCGCGGTCGCTGACCACGCCGGTGAGCTCGGGCACCACGATGTGGCGGGCTGTGACCTGACCGGGGTAGCTCATGGCCATCACGCCGTTATAGTAGACGGTGATGGGCATGCCCTGATACAGATGCGGCATGGACCCGTCCACGCGGATGATCACATCGCCGAAGGTCGGGTCGCCGGTGAGCAGCACGCCCATGGACAGGGAAAGGTCCACCGTGCCGGTCAGCCGGTAGCAGCCCACGCGGTCGGCATGCGCCTGCGGGGGAAGGCTGCGCGTGAGGCGGCCGTCATATTCCACGAACACGTACTGGCCTACCTCGATGTCGCCCTCGGCCAGAATGCCGTCCATCACGGTGGGCATGTTCGCGCCCTCGGCCACGGCGATGCAGCCGTTTTCAACCAGCGCCTTCGCGTCCTCCAGCCGCAGGGTCAGTTCGTAGCCCCGCAGCTCCAGTTCGATGGGGTCCCCCATGGGGGCGTACTTGACCACCGTCACCTCCGCGCCGGGGATCACGCCCATGTCCAGAAAGTGCTGGCGCAGGGCGCCGGCGCCCCCCACGGCGGTGACGACGCCGGAGGCGCCGATGTCCAGATCCTTTAGTGTCATACTTGATCCTTCTTTTATCCTCCGGAGGGTCAATCCCGCTCCGGATCGAATGTGTGGGCTAAAATCAGCAGGCGGGTAATGCGGTGGTTCTCCCCCACCTGCTTGACCAGAATGGTGTAGCGCTTGTAATCAAAGGCGTCAAACTCCACCGGCATGGCGCCGATCATCTCCGTGGCCCAGCCGCCCACGGTGGCGCAGTCACTGTCGATTTCCCGGTCGTCCAGGTCCAGTTCGTCAAAAAATTCGCTCAGATTCATGTCGCCGGAGCACTCCCAGCGGGTGTCGCTGAACTGCTGCCAGTCGCTGATGATGTCGTCGTTTTCGTCCCAGATTTCTCCCACCAGCTGCTCCAGCACGTCCTCCATAGTCACAATGCCGGCGGTGCCGCCATACTCGTCGGCAACCACGGCCATGTGGGTCTGGCTGGAGCGGAAGGCGTTCATAATGCCGTGGAGTTTCATGGAGCGGGGGATGTAGGCGGCCTCCAGCAGCAACTCCCGCAGCGTCGGCGTCTCCCCGGCGGCCAGGGCCCGGAGCAGGTGCCGGGCGTAGAGCACGCCCACCACGTGGTCTATGGTCCGCTCGTAGACGGGGTAGCGGGAAAATTGGGTGTCCCGGATGGTGGCCAGCACCGTCTCCAGATCCTCCCCCACCTCAAACCCTACCACGTCGATGCGGGGGGTGAGAATGTCCCCGGCGTCCAGATCCGTAAACTCCAGAGCGGACTGCAGCAGATCCGTGCGGCTCTCGTCCATAATGCCCTCGTCCTCCACGGTATCCAGGATGTTCTCCAGTTCCTCCTCGGTGATGGTGACGGTGCTGTCGTCCCCCTCTCTCCGCCACAGGCGGCTGAAGAGGTTCACCACGGCGGTGGAGAGAAACACCACGGGGGAGAAGAGGATCATCAAAAGCAGCAGGGGCCAGGCCGCCAGGCGGGTAATGGCCTCACTGCGGCGGCTGCCCAGGATCTTGGGGGTGATCTCCCCAAAGATGAGGATCAGCACCGTCATCACCACGGTGACAACGGCGGAGGCGGCGTCGTCGGTAAGCCGGCCCTGGGCGGTGGCCGCCAGGTTCACCGCCAGTACGGTGGCGATGGAGGTGGCGGCGATGTTCACCAGGTTGTTGCCGATGAGCACAGTGGCCAGAGCGTGGTCGTAGTGGCTGTATATGTAGTTCACCAGCCGCTGCAGCCGGGAGGAACCTTCACCCTCCTTTTTCAGCTTCAGCTTGTTTAAGGAGGTGTAGGCGATCTCCGTGCCGGAGAAAAAGGCGGAGAACAGCAGCAGCAGTACGATTGCAATGTATGCCATACCGTCCCCTCCTAACGCAGATGCAGGCCTTCGCCCGCGTCGCTCTCATCCTGGATGTCCCCCACCAGCTCCTCCAGAATGTCCTCCATGGTGATAATGCCCAGCTTGCGCCGGTGCTCGTCACAGATAAACACCATGTGCAGTTTGTTCAGCCGCATCCGCTGCAGCAGTTCCGGAATCTCGGCGCCCTGGTCGAACACATAGGGCTTCAGCAGCAGCTTGCGCAGTACGATGGGGGATTTGGACACGTAGAGGCTCAAAAACCGGTTCACCGGCAGGATGCCCACGATGTTGCTCTCGCTGCCCTCGTACACCGGCAGCCGGGAGTAGGGGAGGGCCTTGATGTGGGCGGCCAGCTGGTCAAGGGGCGTGGCGCTGGACACGGACACCACCTGGGACATGGGGATCATGATATCCGCCGCCCGCTTGCGGCCCAGTTCCCGGGCGGAGTTAACCAGGGCCTGCTTCTCCGGCTCCAGCACCCCCTCGTCCTCAATGGTGTCCAGGATGGTCTGCAGTTCCTCCTCGGTGACGGTGCTTCCGTCCTGGGGGGCCAAAAACCGGGACAGGAGGGCGGATATGCCGGAGAAGAGGCAGGAAATGGGGGTCAGCAGCCGCACCAGCAGCACCATGCTGGCGGAAAACCGCAGGGCAATGGACTCGCTGCGGGCCTTGGCCAGGCTCTTGGGCAGCATCTCCGCGAAGAGGTAGACCACCGCCGTGGTCAGCAGGGTGCCGTAGACCACATACTGGGCGGAGAAGGAGCGCATGACCAGCAGGGCGGACAGGGAGGCGCAGCTGGCGTGGAACACGTTGTTGCCGATAAGGATGGTGGTGAGGGTCTTGTCGAACCTGTCACAGACCCACAGTGCCCGCTTGGCCCGCTTATCCCCCTTGTCCGCCAGGGTGCGCAGGCGCACCCTGCTGACGGCGGTGTAGGCGGTCTCTGAACAGGCGAAATAGGCGGAACACAGAAGGAAGAAGAGGTATAAAACACAACTCCCCGGGTCCACGAGAAAACCAACTCCTTTTTTCATTAAAATCGTCTATATTTTACTATACAGCCGGGGCCTTGTCAAACCGGGATCGGGGGAATCCGCGGGAAATCCGGGGGAAAAGGGGGGAGAGGGGGGAAAAGCGGTCGAAAGCCGGCGGGGCGGAGGCGGGTGTACAGTAGAGGGGACAGGCGGCCCGCCCCGCGGGCCCAAAAAAGAGGAGCGGTAAGGAGGCAGCGATGCGGTATAGACGGCTGGGAAAGACGGAACTCCAGGTCAGCGAGATCGGCCTGGGGGCGGAGTGGCTGGAGCGGCACAGCGCGGAGGAATGCCGGGCGGTGATCGACCGGTGCGAGGCCCATGGCATCAACATATTGGACTGCTGGATGTCGGAGCCCCATGTGCGCAGCCACATTGGCGCGGCCCTGGCGGGGCGGCGGGAGCGGTGGATTATCCAGGGCCACATGGGCTCCACCTGGCAGGACGGCCAGTATGTGCGCACCCGGGAGGTGGGGGCGGTTCGCTCCGCCTTTGAGGACCTGCTGACCCGGCTGGGCACGGATTATATTGATCTGGGTATGATCCATTACGTGGACCGGGAGGAGGACTGGGAGACAGTCCGCTCCGGCCCCTTCTGGGACTATGTACAGGAGTTGAGGGCCAGGGGGACCATCCGCCATATCGGCATGAGCACCCACAATCCGGCCATGGCCAGGCGGGCGGTGGAGAGCGGCCAGGTGGAGATGCTGCTGTTCAGCGTGAATCCGGCCTTTGACCTGCTGCCCGCCGCCGACGATATCAGCGTCTATTTCTCCGACGTCTATGACCCGGAACTGGGGGGCATCGCCCCGGAGCGGGCGCGGCTGTACAGCCTCTGTGAGCAGCGGGACGTGGGGATCACGGTGATGAAGGGCTTTGCCGGCGGCAGGCTCTTCAGCGCGGCGGACTCCCCCTTTGGCGTGGCCCTGACGCCCCTCCAGTGCCTCCACTATGCCCTGACCCGGCCTGCCGTGGCCAGCGTGATGGTGGGCTTTGACACCCCGGAGCAGGTGGACCAGGCCGTGGCGTATGAGAGCGCCGGGGAGGCGGAGCGGGACTACGCCTCGGTGCTCTCCGGTGCGCCCCGCCACGCCTACACCGGCCAGTGCACCTACTGCGGCCACTGTAAGCCCTGCCCCATGGATATCGACATTGCCATGGTCAATAAGCTCTACGACCTGGCGGCCATGCAGGGGGAGGCGCCCGCCTCCCTCCGGGAGCACTACCTGGCTCTGGAGCGCACGGCGGCGGACTGCGTGGGCTGCGGCGGCTGCGAGGAGCGCTGCCCCTTCCATGTGCCCGTGGTGGAGCGGATGGAGAAGGCCCGGGCTCTCTTTGGCCAGAACTGATCCCCAAAAAACAGGAGCGCCGCCTCGTTTGAGGCGGCGCTCCCGCTGCTTTCGCCCTAGTCCACCAGCATCAGGATCAGGCCGTACACCACACTGGCGGTGACGCCGTAGACGATAACCGGTCCGGCTACGGTGAACATTTTGGCGGACATGCCGGTGATGAAGCCCTCGCTTTTAAAGTCGATGGCCGGAGACACCACCGCGTTGGCGAAGCCGGTAATGGGCACCAGCGTGCCGGCGCCGCCGTAGCGTGCCAGTTTGTTGTACAGGTTCAGCCCCGTCAGCAGAGCCGATAGGCCCACCAGGGTGATGGAGGTGGCGGTGCCCGCGTCCAGCTTCTCCAGCCCCAGGGAGGTGAAGCCGTCCATAATGGCCTGGCCAACCACGCAGATGGCGCCCCCAATGAGGAAGGCCAGCACGCAGTCCTTCAGCAGAGGGGATTTTTTTGCCCGGTCCCGTACATATTTTTGGTACTCTTTCTTGGACATATCCATGGCGCATCACTCCTTTGCCCCTAGTATGCGCCGGGCCGGAGCGCTCTATGCAAAAAGAGGCGTCCGCTGGGCCTGCCGTACTTTTCTCCTGCTGCGGCCCAACGTGTGAAAGCGCTGCGGTCGGCTTATCTCCGGCCACGGCGCTTTTTGCCCCGCAGGTGAGGCGTTTTTTTAATCGGCCAACACGTGGGCTTTCCGCAGGGGCTGGCGAAGCACCAGGTACAGCAGTCCCGCACACACCATGGCAATCACGCCGTTGACCAGAGTGACAGGCAGCTTTACCGTCAGAGTCTCCACAATGGCCACATCCCAGGTGAAGCCCTTGACCAGCACGCCGGAGAGAATATTCTTCGTTACGTACAGCAGGCAGTAGGTCAGAGAGCCGCAGAGCCCCGCGATCCACAGCCGCGCCTTGTCCCCTATGACATGGACCCTGTGCATGATAAGGCCCGCCACAAAGGCCATGAGGAACTTATTGATAAAAGTAATCCAAAACTCCGGGGCCCAGGCGGGGTCGGAGAGATCCACCAGGGCGTTGCCGATGCCGGCAGCCAGGCCTCCTACACCGGGGCCGAACAGCAGAGCCGACAGGATGCACATGGCGTTGCCGACGGATAGCGCCGTTTTGCCCAGAGGGCTGGGGATGGGAATGCTCACGAACTTGGTCAGCGCGAACACCATGGCCGCCAGGACACCCACCAGAGCAATGTTGCGGATCGTAAAAAATGTTTTCTTTTCCATAAAAATGGTTCTCCTTCCCATACCGGGGTCCACCCCTTGACAAAACGGGGGGATTTGGTTATGCTCCCATTATAGCCTGTTCTGGCACTATTAAAATACTCAGAAAAGAAATGTTTTATGGGATCAGATGGGAGGGAGCACCATGCTGGATCTGACGGTCTGCCTGGACGCCGGGGCGGCGGAGCCCCTGTATCAGCAGCTGTATGCGTCCCTGGCGGAGCAGATACATTCCGGTCGGCTGAAGCGGGGGGACCGGCTTCCCGGCAAGCGGAGCCTGGCGGGGCAGCTGAATCTGGCGGTAAACACCGTGGACACCGCCTACCAGATGCTGGTGGCGGAGGGGTATCTGGAGGCCCGGGAGCGCAGCGGCTTTTTTGTCCAGGAGGTGGAGCGGCCCCTGGCCCCGCCGGCCCCGCCGGAGGAGCCCACCGCCCCGGTCCGGGAGGAGGCCTGGCGGTTTGACCTGTCCACCGGGGCGGTGGACACTGCGCTCTTTCCCTTTCGCACCTGGGGCCGCATTCAAAAGGAACTGCTCTACGCCAGCCCGGAACTGCTCAGCCACGGACACCGCCAGGGGGATGAGAATCTGCGCGCCTGCCTGGCGGACTACCTCCGGGCCTACCGGGGGGTGGTGTGTCGGCCGGAGCAGATTGTGGTGGGGGCCGGGGTGGAGTACCTGCTGGGCTGCCTGGCACACCTGTTTGCGGGCAGCACCGCCGCGGTGGAAAACCCCGGCTACAGCCGCACCCGCGCCGTACTGGAAAACAACGGCTGGGACAAGCTGGAGGAGCTGGCGGCTGAGGGCAACTGCGTCTACAAGGCCGATACCCTGGAAGAACTGGCCGAGATGATCGGCGCCGAAAACCTGACCGCTACGGTGGAAGCCTATAACAAGGACGTGGCTGCCGGTGAGGATACTGCCTTCGGCCGTTCCCCCGAAAGCATGGTGGCCTTTGAAGAGGGCCCCTACTATGCGGTGGTCACCGTGCCCTATGTGTGGTCTGGCACCTCCGGCGGCGTTCGTGCCAATGAGGACGGCTACCTGCAGCGCGAGGATGGCAGCGTGATTACTGGCCTGTCGCTGGCCGGTGAGATCCTTGGACCCAGCAACATCCTGGGCAAGATCAACTTTGGCGGCATCAACCACTCCATGTGCGCTACCTGGGGCATCATCGCCGCTGAAAACGCGGCTGAGCTGGCCGGGAAGTAATCGTTTCTCCTGACTCATGGGAGCCTGTTGAAAACAGGCTCCCATAACCGTTGACGAATTTCCGTCAACGGTTTTTTTATAGGGAAGATGCAGCCGTGGCGTTACGGTTTCTCTTTTTTCCATGCCTCAGAGGCGGCTTTCCTGTAGAGACAGCCCCTTTTGTCGAAGGTCTGAAGCTTGTCCTGTCACAAGGGCTGCTCAGACTGTCAAAAAAAGACCGCGAGGAGCGATCTTTTTGGATAAGCGAAGGTCAGGAACGGGAC
>USMP01000065.1 GCA_900555795.1 uncultured Eubacteriales bacterium | reverse complement strand
GAGCGGGGGAGCAGGCCGGAGGCTCTCCCAGGGACTTGGTGCCAAAGGGGCTGGTGGGCTCCGGATTCTCCACAAACGCCGCCTGAAGCGTGGGATGATCCATAAAGGTGGAGAGTTTGTAGTCCAGGAGATTGTTGTTCAGAGGCCGGCCGGTCCTTTCGTCGAAAAGCAGCTGTTCGGAGAGGCCGTAGCCGATGCCCATGGACATGCCGCCATGGACCTGGGCCTCTGCCAGGGCGGGGTTGATGAGGCGGCCGCAGTCGTGGACATTCACGATGTTAAGCAGCTTCACCTTGCACAGGGGAATGTCCACCTCCACCTCGGCGAAGGTGCAGCCGAAGGAGTAGGCATTGTTCTTGATCTGATAGGTGCTCTCCGCAGTCAGATGCTCGCTGTGGGTGGTGCTGTACAGCGCCTCGGTGGCCAGTTCCCCCAGGGTCATCAGCACCCGGCCATCGGTGATGCGGACGATATTCCCGTCCACCAGGTCCAGGTTGGCCCGGGCCTGCCGGGTCAGTTCCACGGCGTACTGAAGAATGCGGTCCCTCAGCAGGGTGCCGGTCTGCAGCAGGGAGAAGCCACCCACATAGGTCTGCCGGGAGGGGTAGGCCCCGGTGCCGAAGGGCGTGATATCGGTGTCCTGGGTAGAGATCATGTGCACGCTTTCAAAGGGGATGCCGATGGCGTCGGCGGCCATCTGGGCGTAGGCGGTGTCGCAGCCCTGGCCGATCTCCGTCTCGCCGGTCTGGACCTGGACGGAGCCGTCCTGGTTGAGCACCATCCGGCAGGAACTGGACTCCAGGGAGATGGGCCACACCGCGGTGTTGTACCAGAAGAGGGCCATGCCCACCCCCCGGCGGATAGGGCCTGTCTGGTTGGCGTAGGCTTTCCGCTTTTCCGTATAGCCGATGGCCTCCATACCCCGATCCATCACCTGGCGGAAGGTATCGTCGTAGTTCTCGTTCTTGCTGAAGCCGTCTATGTACCCCTTGGGCATCACCACCTGGCGGCGGTACTCCACGGGATCTCTCCCCAGGGCCCGGGCCACATCGTCCATGTGGCACTCACCGGCCCACATGGCCTGGGGGATGCCGTAGCCCCGCATGGCCCCGGCGGCGGGCTTGTTGGTAAAGACGCTCCACGCGTCCCCCTCCACATTGGGACAGGGATAGATCTGGGGGAAGGCCCCCATGCCCTTGGCCACCACGCCGTGGCCGTGGGAGGCGTAGGCCCCCTGGTTGGAGAAGCACTCGATCTTCCGGGCGGCGAAGGATCCGTCAGGCCGGACATAGGAGATGATGTGGGTGCGGATGGCGTGGCGGACCCGGTTATTCACGAAGGTCTCCTCCCGGGCGCAGTCGATCTTTACCAGCCGCCCCCCCACCTGGGTGGTAAGCCAGGCGCAGAGAGGCTCATACAGGGCGTCCTGCTTGTTGCCGAAGCCGCCGCCGATATAGGGTTTCACAATCCGCACCTTCCCCCAGGGAATGCCGAGGGCCTGACCGCAGACCCGGCGGACAATATGGGGAATCTGCGTGGAGGAGGTGACGGTAATGCGTCCGCCCTCCATGTGGGCGGTGCAGACATGGTTTTCAATGTGGCAGTGCTGCACGGTGGGGGTGTCGTACCAGCCCTCCACCCTGATGAGGCCCGGCTCCTGTATGGCGGCGGCATAGTCGCCGGCGCGGATCTGCGTGTGGGCCAGCACATTGCCCGGATACGCCTCGTGGAGCTGGGGCGCGCCGGGCTCCATGGCCTTCTGCACATCCAGTACAAAGGGGTACTCCTGGTAGCTGACGCGCACCAGCCGGGCCGCCTGGGCGGCGGCCACCTCGTTCTCCGCCACCACCACCGCCACGTCATCGCCGTAGTAGCGCACATGGCGGCTGAGCAGCAGCCGGTCGGATACATCCTGATGGCTGGGGTCCGTGCTCCAGGGGTGGCCCGCCGTGGGAAAATAAAACGCCGGCACGTCGAAGCAGGTGAACACCCGCACCACGCCGGGAACCTGCTCCGCCTCCCGGGTATCGATGGCAGTGACCAGGCCGTGGGCCACGGTGGAGTGGATCAGCCGTGTGACCAGGGCGCTTTTGTCGCAGAGATCATCGGTATATTTGGCCCTGCCGGTAGCCTTGTCAAAGGCGTCCACCCGGATCTTGCTCTGCCCTACGCTCTTGCTCATGGTGCATCATCCTCCTGTCTGAAATCTGGTGGAAAATTGTGGGGTCCGTACTACGGGGGAGGCCATGTTCCAAAATTATTGTTATTATATCACAAAAATTTTTAGCTGTACAGTCAAACGCGTTATCTTATTTATAAAATAGCGCCTTCTGCCCAGGATTGACTGGAGGCGGAAAAACAGGGTATACTGACACTATATATATCATACTCCATCCCCCGCGGGATGGCAAGAGGGGAGAGATGGGCGCATGCTGAGGATTGGATGCGTGGTTATGGCGGCGGGAAATGCCCGGCGCTTTGGAGAAAACAAGCTGGCGGCCCAGCTGAACGGGAGGAGCCTGATCCGCCGGGCGCTGGAGGCGGTGCCGGCGGAGGCGTTCTGCACCGTGGCGGTGGTAACGCAGTATCCGGAGGTGGAGGCCATGGCACGGGAGTTCGGCTTTCTGCCGGTGCCGAACCACCACCCGGACTGGGGCATCAGCCATACCATCCGCCTGGGGCTGGAGGCCCTGGGAACGGTGGACGCGGCCATGTTCCAGGTGTCCGACCAGCCTCTGCTCCGCCGGGAGACCGTGGCGGCGGAGGTAGCGGAATTCCGCCGGGACCCGGCGGGGATCCTGGGCCTGAGCCACGGCGGCGTGCGGGGGAACCCGTGCATTTTCCCCGCCCGGTTTTTTCCCGAACTTCTGGCACTGCGGGAGGACCGGGGGGGCAGCTGGGTGATCCGGCAACACCCGGAGGCGCTGCGGCTGTTTGAGGCGCCGGCAGCGGAGTTGGAGGATGTGGACACACCGGCAGCCCTGGCGGGAATGGCCCTGCCATCCTCCGGCCAGGAAGCATAGGCCGCAGCCCACGGACAAAAAGCGCGCCGCGGAAACCCGTGATCCGCGGCGCGCTTTCCCACGCCGAAAGGGCGGGGATTATTTCTTTTTCCGGCTGTACGGCGTATCCTCCAGAGGGAGGCTGTAGCGCCGCCTGCCATCATAGCGGTAGTAGGCGTCGGCAATGGCGGGAGCGGTGGGGATGGACGTAATCTCCCCGATACCGATGGCCCCGCCCGCCACCGCCAGTCCCGGCTTCTCCACCAGGATGGCCTTGATTTCCGGCACCTGGTTGGCTTTGAACAGGCCCAGGGTACCGAATTTGGCGGTGGGCCGGCAGTCCACCACCGGATACTCCTCTGTCAGGGCGAAGCCCATGGACATCACCACGCCCCCCTCGATCTGCCCCTCGCAGGCCATGGGGTTGACCACCCTGCCCACGTCATGGGCGGCCACCAGCTGCCGGATCCGCCCATCCTCTCCCAGGATGCACAGCTGGGTGGCATAGCCATAGGCCACGTGGCTGACCGGGTTGGGTACGTCGGCGCCCAGGGGGTCGGTTTTGGCCAGGTACTCCCCGTAGTAGTCCTTCCCCTCCAGTTCCGCCAGACTCTTCTCCGCCAGATCCGCCCTCAGTTCCCCGCAGGCCCGGCGGCAGGCCTCACCGGTAATCAGCGTCTGCCGGGAGCCGGAGGTGGTGCCGGAATCCGGCGCGTCAAAGGTGTTGGCCCGTTCATAGACCACCAGTTCAGCCGGAAGGCGCAGTTCCTCACAGCACATCTGCACCAGCACGGTGCCCAGCCCCTGACCGATGCAGGACGCCCCGGCCTGGATATGGACCTTTCCTCCGGATACCACCAGACGGCATCGGCCCCAGTCCGGCAGCCCCACGCCCACGCCGGCATTTTTCATGGCGCAGGCCAGGCCCGCATACGCGGCGCCGTCAAAATAGGGCTTTACTGCCTCCAGAGTCTCCACAAGGCCGGTCTCCGGCCCCACAATCTGGCCGTTGGGCAGCACCTCCCCCGGGCGGATGGCGTTGCGGTAGCGGATCTCCCAGGGGGAAATGCCCACCAGATCCGCCATCTCGTTTAAGAGCGTCTCCACACAGAAGCAGGTCTGGGTCACACCGAAGCCCCGGAATGCCCCGGCGGGGGGATTGTTGGTGTAGTAGGCGTAGCCATCCACCTGGAAGTTCTCATAGTGGTAGGGGCCGGAGGCATGGGTGCAGGCACGCTCCAGCACAGGGCCGCCCAGGGAGGCATAAGCCCCGGTATCGGCAATGACATTGGCGGCCACGCCCTGGATCATGCCATTTTCGTCGCAGCCCATGGCGAACTCCATCTCCATGGGGTGGCGCTTGGGATGGATGAGGAGGCTCTCCGCCCTGGAGAGCTTCACCTTGACCGGCCGCCCCGTGAGATACGCCACCAGAGCCGCGTGGTGCTGGACAGTAACATCTTCCTTGCCGCCGAAGCCTCCGCCCACCAACATGTTTTTCACCTTCACCTTTTCCACAGGCAGCCCCAGCATGGGGGCCGTCTCGTGCTGGGTGTCGTAGGTCCCCTGGTCGGTGGAGAGAATGCAGACGCCGTCCCCGTCGGGGTAGGCCACGGCGCACTCCGGCTCCAGGAAGGCATGCTCCGTATAGGGCGTGGAAAAGCGGCGGGTCAGCACATGGGCACTGCGGGCGATGGCCAGGGCGGCGTTGCCCCGCTGGATGTGCTTGTGGGCGAAGAGGTTGCCGGACTGGTGGACCAGGGGGGCGTTGAAGGCCATGGCCTCCTCCGGGGAGCGGACAGGCGTCAGCACCTCGTACTCCACCTGGACCATCCGCTTGGCCTTCTCCAGGATCTCCTGGCTCTCGGCGGCCACAATGCAGATGGCGTCTCCCAGGTAGTGGGTCATGCCTCCCACGGGAATCATGGTATCCCAGTCCTTGGTGATGTGGCCAACCTTATTTTGGCCGGGGATATCCTCGGCGGTAAACACCCCCACCACCCCGGGCATGGCCCTGGCCTCGTCGGCGTGGATCGCCCGGACAATGGCCCGGGGGTGGGCACTGCGGACGGCGGAGGCGTAGATCATGCCATCCAGATACACGTCGTCGGGATACTGCCCGGTACCCTGGACCTTCTCCGCCACGTCGATGCGGTGCACCCTGGCCCCCAGCTTCCACGTGCGCTGTCCGGCCTCGGCGGGGATGCTCCCCTCCCGGAGAATCCTGGCCGTCAGCAGCACGCCCTCCACAATCTTCACATAGCCGGTACACCGGCAGATATTGTTGCGCAGGGCGTATCGGACCTCCTCCTCCGTGGGATCCGGGTTCTGATCCAGCAGGCCCTTGGCGGCCATCACCATGCCGGGGATGCAGAACCCGCACTGGACCGCGCCGGCTTCCCCAAAGCCGTAGGTATAGGCCTCCTTCTCGAAGTCCGAGAGCCCTTCCGCCGTCAGAATGGTTTTGCCCTCCAGCTTGTCGGTGGTAAAGACGCAGGCGCGGGTGGCCTTCCCGTCCACCAGGACGGTGCAGGTGCCGCAGGCGCCCTCGCTGCATCCGTCCTTCACGCTGGTCAGCCGCAGTTCGTCCCGCAGGAACCGCAGCAGCTTCTGGTTTTTTTCGGTGGTGACGGTCTTGCCGTTGACAGTAAATGTAGCCATAGCGAATCTCCTTTTCCGTCAGATCGAACGCCGGGCATCGCTTCTCTAGTTGCAGTATAGCTGAAAAATTGTTTGAGTTCAATACAATTTTTTAGGAAACTGATCAAAACGGAAAACTTTTCACGCCGCCCCCCGCCCGGAGACATACCCCGGAATAGCAAACTGCACCCCATTTGTCAAACAGTACGGCATACTGTCGGTTGAGACAAACGGGGTGCAGTTCGATTGGGGGCAGGTCTTTACGGCAGAATAGGCTCTCTGGGCAGGGCGGGCTCCTCCGGCTCCACCGGCGCGCCGCCGCCCTCGCCGGGCTCCACGGGCCCATCCCCGCCGCCGGGCTCGTCCGGCACATCCGGCTCATCCGGGTCCTCCTCCGGACCGTCAGGCCAGGGCCAGTCGGGCCACTGGAAATCGTCGTCGCCAGGCAGGACCACATCATCGGTGTGGGTGGTGCAGGCCCCCTGGGCCTCCAGATAGCGCATGGTATACACATCATCCTCCGGAAGAATATAGCTGGGGGAGGTGGTACCGTCGGCGTTGACAATGGGGGTGGCGTAGGCCACGTACTCCCGGGCAGGGTTAATGACCACCCGGGCCACCCGTCCCTCCGCAGGGCAGAACTCACTGCAAAGCATCCCGCTGTCCCCGCACACCTCCACCTGGATGTGGCAGGTGCACTTCTCTGTGGGGGCGGCTTCCGCCTGAACCTCCACCGTTGTCACACGGCTGCCCCGCTGGTCGGCGGCGCAGAGGTCCGTAGCCAGCAGGCCGCAGTCCATGCACACCGTGACGCTGGTGATGCCGCTGGGCCGCTCGGGGAAGGACTTGTTCTCCAGATTCGCGTGGATCTGCTCCATGATCTGCTTCCAGACCAGGGCCGCCGGGTTCTTGCTGCCGGCGTTGATCTTCTCATTGGACTGGGCGTAGCCCACCCAGACGGCAGCGGAGTAGTACGGCGTATAGCCCACAAAATAGCGGTCAAAGTTGTCGTTGGTGGTACCGGTCTTACCGGCGATGGTCATACCGGAGAAGGAGGCGGAGCCGCCGGTGCCGCCGCTGACCACACTGCGCAGCATCTTGTTCATCAGGTAGGCGGTAGTCTCCTTCATAGCCACCTGGGAGCGGCTGGTGTTGTCCGCCACCACGTTGCCGTCGTTGTCCAGGATCTTGGTAATGGTGCGGGGGTAGGTATAGATGCCGGAGTTGGCGAAGGCGCCGAAGGCGGCGGCCATCTCCTCCGTGGTGACGCCGTAGGTCAGGCCGCCCATGGACAGGGGGCTGAGGGCCATATCCGCGTCCGCCAGGTCAAAGCCCAGGTTGTTCTCCATGAAGGAGAAGGAGGCGCCGTAGCCCAGCTTCTCCAGCGTCCGGGCGGCCACGGTGTTGGTGGACCACTGGATGGCATAGGGCACGGTCAGCATCCCCCGGTATTTGCCGTTGGAGTTTTTGGGGAAGCCACCGGTGCTGGAGTCGTTCAGCCGCAGGGGATAGTCGTCAATCACGCTGGCCGGGGACACTACGTTGGCGTCAAAGGCCGGGGCGTACACAGACACCGGCTTGATGGCGCTGCCGCAGGGGCGGCGGGCGGTGGCTAGATTCAGGCCCCGGTTCACCGTCTTCTGCCCC
>USMP01000064.1 GCA_900555795.1 uncultured Eubacteriales bacterium | reverse complement strand
GCCATCACGGCGGTGAAAGTGGTGACAAAATCCAGATTGTCCAGCGCCACCAGCAGCACGGACACCAGCGTCACCAGAAAATACAGGGTCATGTAGCTCTGAACGCCCTGCACCGTCTCCCGGCTGACGGGCTTTCCGTCCACCGTCAGCACACCGGGGCGCTGGGAGGCACCGGAGGGAGCGGGACTCTCCTGGGCAGCGGCCCCGCCGCTGAGGGAGCCCACCCAGTCACAGAGGATCTGAGGGGGCTTCTCATCCCGGACGGACAGCTTCCCGCGGATGAGTACAGCACAGCCCTCCTTCAAAAGCCCGCTGAATTTCTCCAGGGTTTTGGAAAAGCATAGAAGTTCTATGGAGCCGCTGTCGTCCTCCACGGTCACATAGGCCATAAGGCTGTTGTTGCGGGTGGTCTTACTCTTGGCGGCGGTGACAATGCCGGCAACCGTAATGCGCTGCTCATCCTGATAGACGGTGGGACCATCCTCCTGGGCAAAATCCACCTGAATGGAGCCGATATGCACGGCCCCCGCGCTTTTTGCCGCCTCCCGATAAGCGTTCATGGGGTGGCCGGAGAGGTACAGCCCCGTCACCTCCCGCTCCTGGCGCATTCGCTCCTCCATCGTGTACTCGGGAATCTTCGGCAGCACCATGGACACGCTGCCCCGCCGGGCCGG
Source organism: uncultured Eubacteriales bacterium (assembly GCA_900555795.1). Classification (GTDB taxonomy): domain Bacteria; phylum Bacillota; class Clostridia; order Oscillospirales; family Oscillospiraceae; genus Pelethomonas. The sequence continues at coordinate 6,615 of USMP01000064.1, read as the reverse complement.
GCCGGCAGCCATTCCAAAAAAGTCCAGCTGCCCATCCACATTCTGCCGGCGGCTGTCGGCAATGGAATCCAGCAGCTTATCGCTGATAGCCGCCAGCTGGCTGCGATAGGCGCCAAAGCTGTCAAAGGCGCCGGAGCGGATCAGATTTTCCACCGCCCGCTTGTTGATATCGCCCCCATACATCCGCTCGCAGAAGTCCTGGAACCCGGTAAAGGGGCCCGCCGCCTCCCGCTCCCGGACCACCGCCTGAATAAACCCGCGGCCGATATTCTTGATGGCCACCAGGCCGAAGCGAATCCCCTCCTCCTCCACCGTGAAGCTGTCAAAGGAGCGGTTAACATCCGGGGGCAGCAGGGCGATGCCCATGTCCTTGCACTCGCCGATATACTCGGAGACCTTCTCCGAACTGTCCAGCACAGATGTCAGCAGGGCCGCCATGTATTCTCTGGGGTGGTGCAGCTTAAACCAGGCGGTCTGATAGGCCACCACCGCGTAACAGACGGCGTGGGCCTTGTTAAAGGCGTAGTTGGCGAAGTCGTAAATTTCGTTATAAATGGCCTGAGCGGTCTCCTCGGGGATACCGTTCGCCACGCAGCCGGAGATGCCCCTCTCCTGGTCCCCGCGTAGAAAGGCTCCCCGCTCCTTCTCAATGTCCTTTACCTTCTTCTTGCTCATAGCCCGGCGCAGCATGTCCGCCTGGCCCAGGGAGTAGCCCGCCAGACGGCGGAAGATTTCGATCACCTGCTCCTGGTAGACGATGCACCCATAGGTGACGGAGAGAATGGGCTCCAGCGCCGGATGCTTATAGGTGACAAGGTTGGGATCGTGCTTGCAGGCGATAAACCGGGGAATGGACTCCATGGGGCCGGGCCGGTAGAGCGCCACAATCGCAGTCAAATCCTCAATGGACTGGGGCTTCAAGCCCACGCAGACGCCGGTCATACCGGCGGACTCCATCTGAAACACGCCGCTGGTCTTCCCGGCCGTCAGCATGTCGAACACGGCCTGGTCATCCTCCGGAATGTCCTCCAGGCGGAAGTCCGGCTCCCTCCGGCGGACCATCTCCACCGCGTCCTCCAATACGGTCAGGTTCCTCAGGCCTAAAAAGTCCATTTTCAGAAGGCCCAGTTCCTCCAGCGTCACCATGGTGTACTGGCAGACCACGGTCTCATCGTTCCGGGCCAGGGGCACATAGGTGTACACCGGGTTTTTGGTGATCACCACCCCGGCGGCGTGGGTGGAGGCGTGGCGGGGCATGCCCTCCAGGGCCTTGGCGGTATCGATCAGCTTTTTAATCTGGGGGTCGCCGTCGTAAAGTTCCTTCAGGGGCTTGCTCAGGCGCAGAGCCTCATCCAGGGTGATATGGAGGTTGTTGGGCCCGCTGGGTACCTGCTTGGCCACCACATCCACCTCAGCGTAGGGGATATTCATCACCCGGCCCACGTCCCGGATGGCCCCCCGGGCGGCCATGGTGCCAAAGGTGACAATCTGGGCCACCCGGTCGTCCCCATACTTCCGGCGGACGTAGTCCACCACCTCGTCCCGGCGGGTGTCGCCGAAGTCCATATCGATATCCGGCATACTTACCCGCTCCGGATTCAAAAACCGCTCAAAGTAGAGGTTATACTGCATGGGATCAATATCCGTAATATGCAGGCAGTAGGACACCATGCTGCCTGCGGCACTGCCCCGGCCCGGGCCCACGGGGATTCCCTTCTCCCGGGCGTAGCGGACAAAATCGGAGACGATGAGGAAATAGTCCGTAAAGCCCATCTTCTCAATCATGTCCAGTTCGTAGTCCAGTTGCCGCCGGTACTCCGGATGGGCCCCTCTGTACTTCTCCTCAAAGCCCGCCTGGCAGAGGCGCCGGATATAACTCTGGGCCGACTCCCCCCCGGGCACGGCAAACTCCGGCAGGTGGTATTTGCCGAAGGTGAATTCCAGATTGCACAGCTCCGCGATTTTCTCCGTGTTGGCCAGGGCGTCGGGATAGCGGGAAAAAAGCTTCTCCATCTCCTCTGTGGAGCGGAGATAGAAGTTCCTGGGCTCGTAGCGCATGCGGCCCTCGTCGTCCAGCATCTTTCCCGTCTGGATGCACAGGAGTACATCGTGGCTCTCCGCGTCCTCAGGAGCCAGGTAGTGGCAGTCGTTGGTGCACACCAAGGGAATGCCCGTCTCCTCGTGGAGGCGCAGCAGCCCCTGGTTTACTACCGCCTGATCCCGGATGCCGTGATCCTGCAGTTCCAGGTAGAACCCGTCCTCCCCAAAAAGTTCCCGCATCTCCAGCGCGTAGGCCCTGGCGCTGTCGTAGGCCCCGTTCACCAGGGCCTTGGGAATCTCCCCCGCCAGGCACGCGGACAGGGCCACAAGGCCCCTGCTGTGCTGGCGCAGCAGGTCCATGTCGATACGGGGCTTGATATAGAATCCCTCCACATAGGCCATGGATACCATATAGCTGAGGTTTCGATAGCCCTCCTCATCCCGGCACAGCAGCACCAGGTGGCGGCTGTCGGAGTCAAGCTCATGGACCTTCTGGAACCGGGTCCTGCCAGCGGGGGCCACATAGACCTCGCAGCCGATGATGGGCTTGACCCCCTCTTTCTTGCAGGCGCGATAGAAATCAATGGCGCCGTACATGACGCCATGGTCCGTAATGGCCACGGCGCTCTGCCCCAACTCTTTCACCCGCTTAGCCAGACCGTCAATGCGGCAGAAGCCGTCCAGGAGGCTGTATTCGGTATGGACATGGAGATGGACAAAGGACATTTTTCTGCCTCCTTGGTGGTTTAAACCGCATACAGAGTTTCGTACTTCCCCCGGGTGAATTGATCATATTGAAAGGTGCTCCGCCTCCAGCATCTCCTCCAGAATCTCCACGGCGGCCAGGATGTACACATCACAGGTTTTTTCCGCCCCCAGCCGCCGGGCAGCCGGGCTTTTCGACAGATCCGCCGGCAAGGGCTTCAGCCCGTCGCAGCGGAGAGAGGGGAACCGCTCCAAAAACCGCCGGTTAAACTCCCGCATCTTATCCGCCGCCAGGTCCTTAGCCGCGGTGTCCGCCGGGTCGGCATGGGGCCACCTGGCGCCCAGCACCACCGCCGCAGCGCTGACCGCTCCGCAGAGTTCCCCCGCCCGAAAGCCGCCGCCAAAGCAGCCCAGCAGCCCCGCTGTCCGTTCCTCCGGCAGGCCAATCACATCCGCAAAGGCACAGGCCACCGCCTGCGCACAGCTGTATCCCTGGTCCCGGTAAGCCTTTGCCAATACTGTCCGATCCATATCGTTTCTCCTCTACTGTTTGCTCAATTCCACCAGCTTGCGCAGCCGGTGGTTCAGGCAGCTTTTTGTTACCGGCGGGTCAAACTCCTCCGCCAGCTGGGCCAATGTCAATTCCGGGTAAGTCTCCCGCAGGATAATGGTCTCCTTCAGCTGGGGGGTAAGGTCCTCCACCCGTCCCAGTTCGTAGAGCCGCCGGATGGCCTCCAGCTGCCCCCCGGCGGCGTCCACCGCCTTGTCCAGGTTGGCGCTCTCACAGTTCACCCGGCGATTCACACCGTTGCGCAGTTCCTTCTCCGCCCGGGCGTTCATCACCTCCATAGCGGACACCGGCGCCCCCATCACCGTCAGCAGGTCCTCAATCTGATCGCTGCTTTTGAAATATGTCACCTGGTAGCCCCCCCGCGCCACCTGCCGGGGCTGGCGGCCCATGTCGGTGAGCAGGGCCTGCAGTTCCCGGCTGGCCTGGCTATGGCTGGTTTCCAATTCCAGATGGTAGCGCTTGGCGGGGTCGGTCATGCTGCCTCCCGCCAAAAAAGCCCCCCGCAGAAACGCGGAGCGGCAGCAGTCCTCCTCCAGCAGGCCGAAGTTGATGTGGAGCACCGGACTCTGCCGGGGGTCAAAGCCGAACTCGTCGATCATCTGCGCCAGCTTCTCCCCATCGCTGATCTGAAAGATATACTTCTGCTCCAGAGCGCTGGGCATCCGGTCAAAATCGATGCCAAAGGCCCGCTGGAACAGGGCCGGCAGCCGAATGGCAAACTCCTCGCTCTCCGTAATGATCCGCACCTCACGGATCGTAAAGGTGTTGCAGTAGAGCAGCACCCCGTAGGCCTCCGCCCTGGCGCAGCACAGCCGGCTCAGCGGCGCCCGGCAAAGTTCTGTTTTCACATCTGACGAGAATGACACCAGCACACCTCCCCCCGGCGGTTCACCCGCCTTTTCCCCCTAATAAACCGTGGTCCTTCCATGTGGCGTCCATTCCCCATCCGCTGCCGGACACCACGGGCAACCCTACCGAGCCTTCCCGCCCAGAGCAGCGGTTTGGGTCAAAACCATTTGGATATGGGTATCCCATTCCCCCGCTATTCCGCCCGGTACCGCCCCAGCCCGGCAATGCGGACACTGCGCTGGGCGTGGAGATCCAGAAGGGCGGCGGCCAGCTTGTCCGGGTCATGGCGAACCAGGCCGTCCCGGACCAGGGAGACGGAGCGGCTCACCAGTTCCACCCCCAGCGCCTCACAGGCCGCCTGGTCACAGGTCAGGGGCGCGGCCCCCTCCCGGGCGTAGCGGGAGAGTATATCCCCGGGCACAGGCTCCGCATTGACCAGGCACAGGGAAAAAAGGCCCGGCGCTGAGTGCTGAAACAGGGCCCGAATGTGGTCGGCGGCGGTATACCCCTCCGTCTCCCCCTCCTGGGTCATCACGTTGGCCACATAAATTTTCAGCGCGTCGGAGTCCAGAATGGCGCCGGCAATACCATCCACCAGCAAATTGGGGATGAGGCTGGTGTACAGGCTGCCGGGTCCGATGAGAATCATATCCGCCGCCCGGATGGCTGTCAGGGCGGTATCCAGGGCCGGCGGGTGCTCCGGCAGGAGCCGCACCCGCCGGATACGGCAGTCCTCCCGTTTTTTGCAGTAGAAAATCTTGGACTCCCCCAGCACCCTGGCCCCGTTCTCAAACTCTGCCTCCAGACGCACATCGCTGGTGGTAACAGGCAGAACCGTGCCGGTGATGGCCAGCACCTGGCTCATGCGGCTGACCGCCTGGTCAAAGCTGGGGGAAATCCCGTTGAGGGCGGCTAAAAACAGGTTGCCAAAGCTTTGCCCCCGCAGGGAACCCTCGGTAAACCGGTAGTGCAGCAACTCGCTCATAACCGGCTCCACATTGGCCAGCGCCTCCAGGCAGTTGCGGATGTCCCCCGGCGGAAGCATCCCCAGTTCCTCCCGCAGAACGCCGGAACCACCCCCGTCATCCGCCACCGTGACAATGGCGGTAAGGTCGTCAGTATATTTTTTCAGGCCCCGCAGCATGGTGCCCAGCCCCGTACCGCCGCCGATAGCGACGATCCGGGGCCCCCTCACGCCGGAGCCCGGATGGATTGTTCCTTCCATTGCATTTCCTTTTGTCTCAGGCTCTGGTCATATCCCGGTGATTCTCTGTCACCTGATAGCCCAGGGAGCCGATGTACTCCGCCAAGGCGTGTGTGACCGCCACGGAGCGGTGGTGCCCGCCGGTGCAGCCGATGGCCACCACCAGCACGGTCTTGCCCTCCTCCCGGTACAGCGGCAGCAAAAACCGCAGCAGATCCCGCAGCTTCCCTAAAAACTCCTCTGTCTCCCGGAAAGCAAACACATAGTCCCGCACCTCGCTGTCCAGCCCCGTCTTATGGCGCAGAGCGTCAATGTAAAAGGGGTTGGGCATAAACCGCACGTCAAAGACCAGATCCGCCTCCATGGGCAAACCATATTTAAACCCAAAGGACACCAAGCTTACCGTCATGCCGGCGCTCTGCCCGCTCTCCCCGAACAGGCGCAGCAACTCCCCCCGCAGTCGCGCGGTGGAGTAAGTGGTGGAGTTTAAAATGATATCCGCCTGGCGGCGCACCGGCTCCATCATGGCTATCTCCTGATTCACCGCCGCCTGCAGGGTTCCAGCCTGCTCCTGGAGAGGGTGCAGCCGCCGTGTCTCCTTATAGCGCTTGATGATGGTCTCCACATCCGCCTCCAGAAACAGCAGCTTGCAGTTGTACTCCTTTTTCCGCAGGGTGTCCAGCACCTCCAGGAACTCGTCGAAGCTGTCGGCGGTACGCACGTCGTAAACCAGGGCCACCCGGTTGTAGCGGCCGCTGCCGGCGGCGCAGAACTCCGCGAATTTCAAAATCATCCCGGCGGGCATGTTGTCCACAATATAGAACCCCACATCCTCCAAAAAGGATGCCGCCTTGCTCTTCCCGCTTCCGGAGAGCCCGGATATAATGAGTATCTCCACTTGGTCTCCCTCTTTCCCACACACAGGCCTCAGCCGACGATCCGCACCTCCGGCTCCAACAGGACCCCCGTTTTGGCCGCCACAACCTCCCGCACATGGTCTATCAGCGCCAATATATCGGCGCAGGTCGCCCCGCCGGTGTTGATAATGAATCCGGCATGCTTTTCCGACACCTTGGCTCCGCCAATGCTGGCCCCCTTCAAGCCGCAGCCCTCTATCAGCGCCCCGGCATAGTGCCCCGCCGGCCGTTTGAAGGTGCTGCCGGCGCTGGGATATTCCAGGGGCTGCTTCTCCCGCCGGCGTGCAATCAGGTCCTCCATCCGCTCCCGGATAGCGGCGGTGTCCCCC
>USMP01000063.1 GCA_900555795.1 uncultured Eubacteriales bacterium | reverse complement strand
GGGCACCCAGCCGGCGGGGTTCCGCCGTATTTTCAAAAAGGAGCAATAAGCTATGATTCCCACAGTTGTAAACATGGACGTGTACCCCGTTGCGGGACATGACTGTATGGAGCTGAACCTGTCCGGCGCCCACGCCCCCTACTTCACCCGCAATGTGGTGATCCTCACCGACAGCAGCGGCAATGAGGGGGTGGGGGAGGTGCCGGGCGGCGAGAAAATCACCGCCGCTCTGGAGGCGGTAAAGCCCCTTGTGCTGGGCACCAAACTCTCCAGCTATAAGCAGACGCTCAACCAGGTTCGCCGCTGGCTGCAGCAGCATGTGAAGGACGACGCCCGGGGCCTGCAGACCTACGACCTGCGCACTGGCGTCCATGTGGTGACGGCGGTGGAGGCGCCGCTGCTGGATCTGCTGGGCAAGTACCTGGAGGTGCCCGCGGCGGCGCTGCTGGGGGACGGCATCCAGCGGGAGAAGGTGCGGTTTCTCTCCTACCTCTTCTATGTGGGGGATCGCAAAAAGACGGATCTCCCCTATGAGGAGGAGCCGGACGCCTCCTGCGACTGGTACCGCCTGCGCCATGAGGAGGCCCTGACGCCGGAGAAAATTGTGGCCCTGGCAAAGGCAACCCATGACAAGTACGGCTTTGAGGACTTCAAGCTGAAGGGCGGGGTGTTCTCCCCCTGGGAGGAGGCCGAGGCTGTCCAGGCGATCAAGGCCGCCTTCCCCGAGGCCCGGGTGAACCTGGACCCCAACGGCTGCTGGAGCCTTGCGGAGGCGCTGGAGGTGGCGCCGGAACTGAAAAAGTGTCTGGCCTACTGTGAGGACCCCTGCGGCGCCGAGAACGGCTTTTCCGGCCGGGAGATCATGGCGGAGTTCCGCCGGGCCACCATGATGCCCACCGCCACCAACATGGTCAACACCGACTGGCGGCAGATGTGCCACGCCATCACCCTGCAGAGCGTGGACATCCCCCTGGCCGATCCCCACTTCTGGACGATGGGGGGCTCCGTGCGGGTTGGGCAGATGTGCAACGACTTCGGCCTGATGTGGGGCTGCCATTCCAACAACCACTTTGATATCTCCCTGGCCATGATGGTCCAGTGTGCTGCCGCCATTCCCGGAAAGATGAACGGCATCGACACCCACTGGATCTGGCAGGAGGGCCGGGAGCGGCTCACCAGGAAGCCCATGGAGATTGTGGGCGGCTGCATCGAACTGCCCCAAAGGGGGGGACTGGGAATCGAGGCGGACCGGGAGCAGATTCAGAAGGCCCACCAGCTCTATCTGGACAAGTGCAGCGGCGGCGGCGCCCGGAACGACGCCGTGGGCATGCAGTACCTGATCCCCGGCTGGAAATTTGACAACAAGCGCCCCTGTATGGTGCGCTAGGGCGTAGTCGCGGCGGGCCGCGGTTTACCCCGGTGGAAATAAAATATTTGATGTGATAGGAGATACTTTTTATGAAAATCGAACTGATTGGTCTTGGCATCATGGGCAAGCCCATGGCCAAGAATCTGCTGAAGGCGGGCTATGACCTGACGGTCAATGATTTGAACAGGGCCAGCGTGGACGAAGTGGTGGCCTGCGGAGCCAAGGCGGCCTCCAACGCCGAAATTGGCGAGCAGTGCGACGTGGTGCTGACCATGGTGCCCAACTCCCCCCAGGTAAAGGCTGTGATGCTGGGGGAGGACGGCGTGGCCGCCCATATGCGCCCCGGCACCGTGTTCATCGACATGAGTTCCATCAACCCGGTGGCCTCCAAGGAAATTGCTGCCGAGTTGGCCAAGAAAAACATTGAGATGCTGGACGCGCCGGTTTCCGGCGGCGAGCCCAAGGCTGTGGACGGTACCCTCAGCTTCATGGTGGGCGGCAAGCAGGAGGTGTTTGACGCCTATAAGCCGATGCTGGAGGCCATGGGCGCCAGCGTGGTCCGCTGCGGCGAGGTGGGCGCCGGCAACACCACCAAGCTGGCCAACCAGATTGTCGTGGCCTGCAATATCCAGGCTCTGGCTGAGGCCCTGACCCTGGCCAAGATGGCGGGCGTGGACCCGGAACTGGTATTCCAGGCCATCCGGGGCGGCCTGGCGGGCTCCACCGTCATGGAGGCCAAGGCTCCCATGATGATGGCCGGCAACGACAAGCCCGGCTTCAAGATTGATCTGCACATCAAGGATTTGAACAACGCCCTGGACTGCGCCCACAGTGTGGGTTCCCCCGTGCCCATGACCGCCGCTGTGCAGGAGGTGCTCCAGTGGCTGCACAACCAGGGCTGCGGCCAGAACGACCACAGCGCCATTGCCAAGTACTATGAGAAGCTGACCGGCATAACCATTGGCCGGTAGCGAAAGATGTTTTCTCTCTCTTAAATCTCTTCCTCTCAAAGCGGGGCGGGGCTGGGCTTTTGCCCGGCCCCGCTTCGCTCTGGAGGGGAATTTTGGTTGACAGTGCCCGCCGCCCTGGGCTACACTGGCGGTAAGCTGAAAAAGGAGGGACTCCGATGGCAAAGGTAGCGATTTTGGTGCCCCACAGGGAGATGTGTGATCTGGCGCGGCGGATGGTGGGACAGTACGCCAATTTGACCGCCCTCTGCGTGGAGTATGTGGGTATGGAGGATATCCCGCGCCGGGCCAGGGAACTGGAGGCCGGGGGCTGCGAACTGATTGTGGCCCGGGGCGCCCATGCCCACCTGGTGAGGGACACTGTGCGTCTGCCCCTGGTGGAACTGCGTACCTCCGCCCAGGAACTGGGCAGGATCGTGCTGGGCATCCGGCGGGAACTGGGGGAGGACTGTCCGCGGATTGGCCTCATCAGCTTTGCCAACGCCATCTGCGACACCCGGTATTTCAACGAACTCTTTCAGATTGACCTGCGCCTCTATCCGGTGTCAGACAACGGGGAGCAGGCTCCTGCGGTGGAACAGGCCCGGCGGGAAGGCTGCCTGGCGGTGGTGGGCGGCAACACGGTCTGTGACCGGGCCAGGCAGCTGGGCCTGCCCTGTGTGTTCATGTCCACCGGGGAGGAGGGGCTGCGCAGCACCCTGGAGACTGCCAACCGGGTGGGGTATGCCATTGACTTGGAGAAGCGCAACAGCGCCGAGATGGACACCATGCTCAGCTACACCTTCAACGGCATTATGCAGGTGGATTCCAAGGGGGTTATCCGCCGGGTGAACCACGCCGGCTATCAGCTGCTGGGCCAGGCACCGGGCGACCTGCTGGGCCGGCCGGTGACGCGGGTGCTGCCGGGGCTGAGCCAGGCTGTGCTGGAGGATGCGCTGGTGCAGGGCAAAGCCTCCTCCGCCTTTGTACTGGATGTGGGGGAGAAGGTGGCGGTGGTGAACATTGCGCCGGTGTCCGTGGATCAGGAGACCGAGGGGGCCATCCTCACCTTCCAGGAGGGCAAAAACATCACCCGGATGGACAATGAACTGCGCTATGAACTCTACCAGCGTGGGTTTGTGGCCCGATACAGCTTTGACAAGCTGGTATGCCTGAGCCGGGAGACGGAGGCGGCGGTGCGGCAGGCCCGGAGAATGGCCAAGTACGCCGCTCCCGTGCTTCTTACCGGTGAGCCGGGCACCGGCAAGGAGATCGTGGCCCAGTGCATTCACAACGACAGCCTGTGCCGCGGCAATGCCTTTGTCACGCTGGATTGCAGCGCCTACCTGCCGGAGACATTGGACAACATGCTCTTCGGCAACTATACCACCCGCAAGGATACCCCGGCCAGTATGGCGGAGTTGGCGGAGAATGGGACGCTGTTCGTGAAAAATGTGGAGGAATTGTCGGTGGAGACCCAGTACAAGCTGTTCAACCTGATTCGGGGCAAGTTCCTTCACAACGGCTCCAACCGGCCCATTGCCGCCAATGTGCGGGTCATCGCATCCAGCTGCATCAATTTGTCGTCTCAGATTGAGAAGGGCAGCTTTCGCAGCGACCTCTACTATGCGCTGAGCGTGCTGGGCCTGGAACTGCTGCCCCTGCGGCGGCGGCGGGAGGACATTCTGGGCTGGTTTGACTTCTATCTGGGGGAGTGGCAGGCAAGATACAAGCGCTATGTCCAGCTGACGGCGGGGGCCCGGCAGTTTGTACGGGAGTACGACTGGCCGGGAAATCTGAGCCAGGTCAACGGCGTGTGCGAGCGGGTGGTGCTGCTCACAGAGCGGCGGAGCATTGACGAGGTATTTCTCCGCCGTCAGGTGGAGCAGATCATGCCCCACACGCTCTCCGGCACGGAACAGGTGGTGCTGTTCAAGGACCAGAAGGGCGTGGAGATTGCCCAGCTGCTGAAAAAGCACAACGGCAGCCGGGAGAAGGTGGCGGCGGAACTGGGGGTCAGCAAGACCACCCTGTGGCGCTACATGAAAAAGTACGGCATCGGCCCGGACTATACCTACTGATACGGCAAGGTACCGTCCTTCAGAAAACGGGCGGAGCAATGAGCGGCGGGAGAGAGGGATACATCTCCTCTCTCCCGCTTTTTGCCGGCGGTTCGGAAAGTATACCGCCCTGTGTGAAATTTCTGTAAATAATTTGTGAGCATAAATTTCAAAAAATGAAATTCTGACGGAACAAACAATTTCAGGCCATGAAAAATAGCGGAATGTCCATTGTCATTTTTCCCGCCTTTTTGTAGAATTTGACTATCTTGCAAGCGCGCGCGAGAAAGATACGCACGCGCCCCGAACCACCGCTTCCCTCTGCACCGCCGCCAGCCAGACGGTAGCGCAGAGACACAGGGAGGGGGCAGGGGGGCGGAACAATGCTCCGGGCCTTGCCGCGCAGGGCTCTGGGGCCACCCAAAAAGGTGGAGGGAAATTATGGAATTGTACATTGTCTTAGCGATCATGGTTTTCATGATCATCGGTTTCCTGCTCAACAAGTGGCCCTTTGGTGTTACAACCATGACCTGCTGTGTGCTGCTGGCTGTCACCAAGGTGTTTACCATCTCCGAAGCATTCAGCGGCTTCAGCAACAAGACCCTTATTATGCTGGCTGGTATGTTCGCCCTGGTGGCGGCGTTCCAGAAAACCAGCCTTATTGACAAGATCCAGGCATCCATGATTCGTTTGAAGAACAAGAGCGGCATGGCCCTGCTGATCGGTATGTATATCGTCATTATTGCCATGGCCTGCTTCATGCCCACCACGGCCATCATGCTGGTGTGCCTGATGTTCCTGGTGGCCCTGGGTGACACCGGCGACATCACCCCGTCCCGTATGACGATCCCCTGTCTGGCCATGCTCTCTGTGTGGGGCGGCAAGCTGCCCATCGCCATGGGCGCCACCTCCTACGCCACGATGAATGCCGTGTACGGCGGTATGATCGAGAACGAAAATCACCTGCTGCAGGTGCTTGACATGTTTAAGGTGTCCATTATTCCCTGCCTGCTGGTGACGGTTTACTGCCTCTTCGCATACAAGTTCCTGCCCAGCGGCAGCATTGACCAGGCTGCTCTGGCGGCCAGAGGCAATAAGCCCAAGAAGGAGAAGGAGCAGCTGCCCAAATATCAGGAGACCATCATTTATGTGGTGTTTGTGGTGGTTATGCTCTCCCTGTTCTTCAACAAGCAGCTGGGTGATTTGATGTACATTGGGCCTGCTCTGGCCGTGCTGGTTCTGATCTTCACCAAGTGTTTCTCCGTGAAGGAGGCCGTCTCCGCCATGACCATGGACTCCGTGTGGATGATTGCCGGCGTTCTGGTAATGGCGGATGCTCTGGGCAAAACCGGCGCTGGTGAACTGATCGGCGAGACCATCCTGAAAATCCTGGGAGGTAATCCCAGCGGCCTGATGGTTATGTTCGTCTTTGCCATTGTGACCACTGTTATGACCACCTTTATGTCCAACTCTGCTACCGCCAATGTGCTGATGCCCGTGGCGGCCACTGTCGCTGTGGCCGCCGGCTGGGACCCCCGGGGCATCATCCTGATCGTCCGCTTCTGTTCCAACGTGGCCATCGCCTTCCCCTCCGGCTCCCCCGCATGTGGCATTGCCTACGCCACATGCGGCCTGAAGCTGGGCCAGACATTGAAGTTCACCCTGCCCCTCATTGCTATCGCCGTGGTGTCCGTTGTGTTCTGCGCCAACTTCTTCTTCCCGGTCTACGGCTAATTTAAATAAGGAGAATACCACTATGTCTATGAAACCTCAGATTCCCGTCCGCACTGTGAGCACGGATACGGAACTGGCCTTTATCCGCCAGATGGGCCTGGAGTATGTGTCCCTGGCTCTGAAGCCGGAGGAGTTCACCTATGCGTGCGTGTCCGCCGCCCAGGAGCGCCTGGCGAAATTCGGCCTCACCGTCTCCGATGCTGCCTGCAACGAACTGCAGAAGAACAAGAGCATCCACCTGAACCTGCCTGACCGGGGTGTACAGATTCAGCGCTTTCAGGATATGCTGCGGACACTGGGCCGGGCCAAGGTGCCCTTCACGTCCATCGCATGGCAGCCCAACGGGATTCTGCGTACCGCCCACAAGGTGGGCGAGCACACCCGGGGCGGCGTCTCCGCTTTCTGCGACCAGGAGGAAATCCTGGCCCGGCCCAACGCCGAGCCCAGATCCTACAGCCAGGAGGAAATTTGGGGGAATTTCCAATACTTTATGGATCAGGTGATCCCCGTGGCGGAGGAGACCGGTGTGCGCATGGCCCTGCACCCCAACGACCCGCCCCTCAGCTGCATGGCCGGTATCCCCAGCCTGATCTACAGCATGGAGTGCTACCGCAGGGCCTTTGCCGCGGCGAAGGGCAGCCGGGCGCTGGGCATAAAGCTGTGTGTGGGCTGCTGGCTGGAGGGGGGAGACGCCTTTGGCGATATCATGGCCGACATCCGGGAACTCTGTGCCGACGACCGCATCCTCTGCGTCCATTTCCGCAACGTGGACCGGCCTCTGCCGGTGTTTGAGGAGGTGCTGGCGGAGGACGGCTACGCCGACATGTACGCCATCATGAAGCAGCTGGTGGCCTGCGGCTGCGGCGCGGTGATCTCCATTGACCACGCCTTTAAGCCCCTGGAGGGCTTTGGCGGTATGCCCGGCTCCTTTGCCTACTCCACAGGCTACATGAAGGGCCTGCTGCAGGCGGCGGAGCGGGAACTGGGCAAGCACTGACGGGCCCGCCAACAGAGAAATTTTTGAGGAGATCGTTCTATGTATAAGCCTTACGGGATCATTCCTCCGATCATCACACCCTTTGATGCGGAGGGCGGCGTGGACTGCGCGGCGCTGGAGCGTATGTCCACCTATTTGCTGGATAACGGGGTCTACGGCCTTTTTCCTTTCGGCACCACCGGGGAATTTTATGCCGTGAGCGATCAGGAGTACGTCCAGGCCCTGGC
>USMP01000062.1 GCA_900555795.1 uncultured Eubacteriales bacterium | reverse complement strand
GAAGGCGCGCGTTACCTATGACAATATTCTGCGCCTGAGTGACGACCCGGACGTGAACGACGTCATAAAATTCCTGCGTGCGCGGGAAATTGTCCACTTCCAGCGCTTCGGCGAGGGACTGCGCCTGGCTAAGGAGCGGCTGGATGAGAAAAATATTTATTTTACAAATCCATCCTTCGACAAGTAATATTACTATACAAGGAAGAGGCCGCAGGATTCTGCGGCCTCTTCCCTATAGCTTCTCGGCGCTTTTGCACTAAAACCGTACCACACGGTCGGGAGTTGTGAAGGAAGAAAATGTGGCGGTGACATCTTTCAAATATAGCACCTCTGTATTGCCGTCTCCAGGCTGATAGCGGTCCCGCAGGTTGGGATAGGCCTCCAACATGTGACGTTGGGGCTCCAGACGGTCGTCCGCCACCGCAGTGGCTGCGACGCGCAGCCACTGCCCACCACCAAAAGCGCAGATTTCAATTTTTCCATTGGTGTGCATCTGCCGGGAAACCGGCTTACTCTTCCCTGTCTGGATATACAGCTTTCCGTCAAAAAGGTCGATGGTGCCAAAGGGACGCACCCGGGGTTGATCCCCCTCTACAGTTGCCAGATAGTAGGTTTTACAGGCTTTCAAAAATTCATATACTTCCTGCATGGCTCCGCTCCTTTCCAATGGGCCGGCAGCGCCGGCTGTCTTCCGTGTTATGTTTTTTAGTATACCGCTGGAAAAGCGCACAGTCAACGGCGCCTTATGGCTCTTCAGCGGGCTGTTTTTTTCCGCCGGAGAATACCCGGTGGGACTGTTCCTCCCTGCCGCTCCGGTCAGGGAAAAACCAGTTCCACCACCGCCGATGGACCGGACAGGTCTGTTCCTCGTCCCACTCTGGCGCTGCTGCCTCCGCATCGGCGGTGCCCGCTGTGCCCTGGGCTAGGTATACGCCTTCCTTTACCACTCCAGCGGGGCAGTATCGCCCGGCGGGGGAACCGGAATCCCCACAGAGGGCAACCCGAACATGGCATGTGCAATACTCTGTTGGCTCGGTTCCGGGAAGAAAATCTTCTTCGCGGGTCATATCACCCTGGACGGTGCTGTCACAGAGCCCCTCCACGGCTAAAAAGCCGCACTTGGTGCAGATCGTGCGGCGGATAAACTCCGACAGGTGGGAGAAATCCCGGAAGGGCAGGTCCTGGTGGGCCGCCTCCATTACCGCCCGCCAGATTTTCTTCACATAGGCGCCGCTGCACTGGGTGGAGCAGTCATCATAGCCGCCCCAGACGCCACAGACATAATAGGGAGAGTAGCCCACAAACCATACATCCCGCAGGTCTGTGGTAGTACCGCTTTTACCCGCCAGAGGCATACCGGAAAAAGCGGCCAGGGAGCCGGTTCCCGTTTGAAGCACATCCTCCATGGCATCTGTCAGCAGTGCGGCAGCGCCCGGCTGGAGCACGGAGCGCTCCTCTTGCGGGGCATCCAGCAGTACTGCTCCTTCCTGGTCCAGCACCTGGGTATAGAACTGAGGCCGGCGATAGGTGCCGCCATTGGCAATAGCGGCGTAAGCCGCTGTCAACTCCAGGTTTGTCACGCCCCCGTACGTTCCACCCAGAGCCAGGGCTTCCACCCGGTCCTCCTCGGTCAGATGGGAAAAGCCGAAGTTCTGCAGGCAGGTCCATACAGCCTCCATGCCAACCTGCTGAAAGCACTGGAGAGCAACTGTGTTGACTGATTGGGCGATAGCCTGGCGGACAGTGATGCGCCCGCTGAAGGTTCCGCCGGCATTACGTACTGGTGTCCCATCGGAGTAGGTACAGGGAGCATCATCATATACCGATGCCAGCGTAACACTGCCGGCATTCAGTGCCGCCGCATACGCCCCCACCACCTTGATGGTAGATCCCGGCTGGCGGAGGCTGGACAGGGCGCGGTTAAAGGTGAGACTGGCCGTTTTTTTCCCCCGTCCCCCCACGACGGCTTTTATCTGTCCGGTGTAGGGGTCCATAAGCACCAGGGACGCCTGGGCATCACTGGTGTACCAGCTGTCCCGGTTTACCTCCGCCTCGCAGAGGCTTTGGAGAGAGGTGCTCTGCGTAGATATAATGGTGAGGCCACCCCGGTAGAGCATGTCCCACGCCGCCTCCTCCGTATATCCACGCTGGTTTACCAGATCCTCCACGATCTGGCGAACCAGAGCGTCCTCGAAGTAGGAGAATGCTCTTCCGCCGGGACCTGCCGGAAGAATCCGCTGGTACACATCGTCCGCCAAGGCTTCCTGGTATGCCTCCTCCGTGATGTACTCCAGATCCAGCATTTTCTCCAGCACCAGTACCTGTCGCTGGCGGCTTGCCTCCGGGTTTGCGGCGGGGCTGCAGCCGTTGGGGCTTTTGGCGGTTCCCGCCAAAACAGCACACTCTGAGAGGGTCAGCTGGGCCGCGCTCTTGCCGAAATAGCGCTGTGCCGCGGTCTCCACCCCCCAGGCGCCGCCGCCCAGATTGATTGTGTTCAGATAATTTTCCAGGATCCAGTCCTTGCTGGCCTCCCGCTCCAGCCGGAGGGCCAGGTACTGCTCCTGAAGTTTGCGCCGGATCTTGTCCAGAGCGGTTTTCTCCTCTGTCCAACCGGTCAGCACGTTATTTTTAATCAGCTGCTGGGTGATTGTGCTGGCCCCCTGAGAGAGGGTACCGGTGGCAGCGTTGTGCCACAGAGCCCGGGCCATACCCCGCAGATCTACCCCGCTGTGCTCATAAAACCGCTGGTCCTCAATGGCTACAAAGGCGTCCCGCAGGGCCTGGGGCATCTCCTCCAGAGGCACGTAAACCCGGTTGGAGGCCTCCCCCGCCAGTGTCAGCATCACCGTCCCCTGGTCGTCCAGCACTGTGGTGCGGTAGCCATCCGGCGCCGCATCGCCAAGCTGGATATCTGGCGCGGTGGTTGCCGCCCAGATCAGCAGCGCGCCTGCACTGGCCAGCAAAATTGCCGCCCCCGCCAGAAAAAGCCGGCCTACCCGGCGGGCCCAAGTCATCCCGCGGGACCGGGGCGGTGTCATTTGTTCGTTTTTTTCCATGCTGCTCCTTTCTTGTTCGCTTTTCCCTTTTCAGGACAACAATCAGTATACCGCCGGCGTAGCGGAAAATCTTGCAGGATCTGTAAACGTTTTGGTAACAGTTTTTCTCAGTATCCGCCAATTTTGTTACTTTTGATACCGTCAATGCTGTTCCAGCGGCGGAAAAAACGCGGAGAGCGGCCTTTTGGCCGCCCTCCATAGAGAAAAATACAATAGTCCGGTGCGGAAGCTGTCACAGAAGACTCAGCTGCTCAGGCCCACCACCCCTCTGTGGAGCGGAACCATCCAGCAGAGCGGCGAACTCCTCCTCCGTAAGCACAGAGATTCCCAGTTCCTGTGCCTTGCGCAGCTTACTGCCGGCGTCTTCCCCTGCCACCAAATAGGTGGTCTTTTTGCTGACGGAGCCGCTGACCTTGCCGCCCCGGGCTTCAATGTGTGCCTGGGCCTCCTGCCGGGTAAACCGGGAGAGCGCCCCGGTGAGCACAAAGGTCATCCCTTGGAACCGGTCATCCGTGGGAGTTTCGGTGCTCTCCATACAGACTCCCGCCTCCTTCAGGCGGTGAATCAGATGCTGGGACTGGGGATTTTCCAGCCACTCCCGTATATAGGCGGCAGTAATACCGCCGATGTCGTCGATGGCGGTCAACTCCTCCAGAGTGGCCTGGGCCAGTGCGTCGAAGGTACCAAAGCGGGCGGCCAGAATTTTTCCTGCCTTCTGGCCAACCTGGCGGATACCCAGAGCGTACAGCAGCCGTTCCAGACCCCGGCCCCGGCTGGCGTCAATAGCCTGCAGGGCATTGGAGGCTGACTTCTCCCCCATCCGATCCAGGCCTGCCAGCTGATCGGCAGTCAGATCGTACAGATCCGCCGGACTTTTCACAAGCCCCCTGTCGATCAGCTGGCTGATAACCGCCGGACCTACACCCTCCACATCCATGGCGTCCCGGCTGACAAAGTGGGTCAGGTTCCGGTGCAGCTGGGCGGGACACTCCGCGCCGGTGCACCGGACAGCCGCGCCGTCCGGATCCCGGGCCACCGGCGCGCCACATACGGGACAGCGCTCCGGCAGATGGTATGGCTCCGCTCCCTGGGGTCTGAACTCCCGCAGTACAGCCACCACCTCGGGGATAATCTCTCCCGCCTTCTGCACCAACACGGTGTCTCCAATACGGATATCCTTCTCAGTAATAAAATCCTGATTGTGCAGGGTGGCGTTGGTGACGGTGGTGCCTGCCAGGCGCACCGGTTCCACGATGACCTTGGGTGTCAGCACTCCGGTGCGGCCCACCTGCACCACGATATCCAGCACCCGGGAGGGCTTCTGCTCCGGTGGATACTTATAGGCAATGGCCCAGCGGGGGCACTTGGCGGTGCTGCCTGCCAGGGAGCGATCCGACAGGCCGTCCAGCTTCACCACGGCTCCATCCATATCGAAGGGGAGCGTCTCCCGCTCATCCCCCAGACGGACAATCTCCCTGTTGATGGCGTCCGGCTGGGAGAGCAGCTTGTGGGGGATCACCGGAAAGCCCTGGGCGGCGAGATAGTCCAGTGTTCCGGTGTGGGTTTCAAAGGAGCGCCCCTCCGCCAGCTGCAGATTGAAGATGCGGATATCCAGCCGGCGCTTGGCGCAAATTTTTGGGTCCAGCTGCCGCAGACTGCCGGCGGCGGCGTTACGGGGGTTGGCAAAGGGAGCCTCCTCCCGCTCCTCCCGCTGCCGATTCAGCTGGTGGAACACAGCCTTGGGCATAAACACCTCCCCGCGTACAATGAGGCGGGGCAGCTGCTCCGGCAGGACCATGGGGATGGAACGGACGGTACGCAGGTTCTCCGTCACGTCCTCCCCCACCTGGCCGTCTCCCCGGGTTGCCCCCTGGTAAAAGAGGCCATATCGGTACTCCAGGGCCACGCTTAAGCCGTCCACCTTGGGTTCCACGCTGCAGGCGCACCGCCCGGAGAGGGTTTCCGCCATGCGCTGGACAAACTCCTCCACCTCGTCCGGGGTAAATACATCCTGCAGACTCTCCAGGGGTACCGGGTGGCGTACCTGCTGAAAGCTGTCCAGAGGGGCGCCCCCCACCCGCTGGGTGGGGGAATCCGGAATAATCTCCTCCGGGTGGGCCGCCTCCAACTCCTCCAGCCGGCGCAGCAGCCGGTCATATTCGTAGTCGGGCAGATCAGGATCGTCCAGCACATAGTAGCGGTACCCCGCCTGGTTGAGGGTTTCCCGCAGGGTGCGTATTTCGCTTTTGTAGTCGTCCATGGTTCCTCCGTTATCCCTTGTTAATGGCATACTCGTAGGCGTCCTCCTCCGAGGAGTTACCGGAGTGGAAGTAGGTATAGCTGTCCGGGACGGTGCCGACAATGACGGTTTCCGCCACGGAGAAGGAGTTGCTGATCTTGGTGAAGGTGCTAAAGCCCGGCAGCAGAATGCTCACCGATACATCCACATACAGCAGGATGCGGTGGGTGGTCTGGTTAATCCCCGCATCAGAAAACTCATTTTCAAAATGGGCGCTGCAATTGCCCACCGACTGCATCCGTACCGGGAACCTGGGCCCCCGACCCGCCAGCAGGGCGGAGCCGGACAGTGTTCCCAGGGGGATGGCCAGGTCATTGGTATTGATGGAGCCCAGCCGCTGCAGGATATCCGTTGTAATAGCCGCCTGAAGGCTGTTGAATTCCGCCATATTGCTCTGCAGGGCGGTTATTTTCCCCTCGTTGTCTTTTTCAAAGGTAATCAGCTTGTCATACTGGATTTGGCCGCTGCTGATGGTGTCGTTGACTGCGGCCACCACCACCCGGTTGACCGAGTTGGACACCCGTGTCACTGCCAGATCCCCCAGCAGTGTGCGCAGATGAAAGGTGGCTACCACCGCCAGGACCATAATGAGAAAAGCCAGAAGGAAGCAGACCAGCCTGGCCCGCTGCCCTCTGGTCATGGGCGGCCGGTACCGTCTCCGCATTGCGCATCACCTCAGGCAAGGCTATGCGCCCACAGCTTTTCCCTATGTCAGGCGGCGCTTCTTTTTCTGATTTACTCCGGAAGGGCGGCTACCAGTTCTTTAAAAGCCCTTCCCCGCTCCTCAAAGTTTTTAAACCGGTCGAAGGAGGTACTGGCGGGAGAGAGGATCACCACGTCTCCGGCGGCGGAACGGCTGTCCGCCAAAGCCACGGCAGCGGGATAGTCCGCTACCTCCATAATTTCCAACCCATGGTAGTTCTCCGCCTCCTCCACCGCCCGGCGGATGGCCTCCGCCGTGGCGCCGCAGAGGATCAGCAGTTTCACGCGCTCATTTACCACCGGGCCCAGGGGCGCATAGCTGATCCCCTTGTCCTTCCCTCCGGCGATGAGAATCACCGGCTGGGAAAAGGCGTTTAGCCCCGCGATGGTGCGGCTGGGGCTGGAGGCAATGGAGTCGTTGTACCAGCGCACACCCCGGCGCTGACGGGTTAACTCGATGCGGTGCTCCACACCGCCGAAGGTCCGGGCGAAGGCGCGGACGACCTCGTCCTCCACCAGCCCCTGCACCGCGCAGATGGCAGCCATATAGTTTTCTATATTGTGCACCCCCGGCAGCAGGATATCCTCCAGCGGCAATACAGCCCGCTCCTCCCCATCGTCCCGGTACCAGATCGCCCCATCCCGCAGCCAGCAGCCCCGGGATGGTCCAGTGTCAGAAATCCGTGTAAAGTAAGAAACCCTTCCAGGAGCTTTCAGGGAAATTTCCCGGGTGACAGCATTGTCCCAGTTGGCTGTCAGACAGCCCTCCGGACCCTGGTGGGTAAAAATGGCCGCCTTGGCCTGGACGTACTCCGCCATATCCGTGTGGATGTCCAGATGGTTGGGGGCCAGATTGGTCAGCACCGCCACCGACGGGCTTTCCTGCATCGTCATCAGCTGGAAGGAACTTAACTCCACTACTGCCAGATCGTCGGGCCGGATGGTTCCCGCTTGGGCCAGGAGGGGATGACCGATATTCCCGCCCAGGTGGACTGTGCGTCCTGCGGCCCGGAGCAGGCCCGCGATGATGGTGGTGGTGGTGGTTTTTCCGTCAGAGCCTGTGATGCCGATGATGGGGCAGGGACATACCTGAAAAAACACCTCCATCTCCGACGTGACGGTACAGCCCCTGCGCCGGGCTGCCTCCAGGTATCGGGGATGGAGCCCCGGGGTGCGGAAAATCACATCCGCCTTTAGTTCATCCAGATAGCCCTCTCCCAGCCGCAGCCGGCAGCCCTCCGCCTCCAGTTCCTCCGCCAGATGCAGCCCTGCTTCGGTCAGTTTCACCGCGCCGTAGGGCTTTTTC
>USMP01000061.1 GCA_900555795.1 uncultured Eubacteriales bacterium | reverse complement strand
TGGTATCGTAACAGGGTTCGTGACGAACCTGCGTGTGCTGAACATTACAGCGCCGGACGGCTACGGCGAGGCCGCCGTGCAGCAGCTTGCACAGGAGACACGGCAGACGGCGGAAACGCGCCAGCCTCTGTTTCCAAACTCGTATGCTGCGGCGGTGCAGGAAAGTGAACAGGTGGCACAGCCCAATATCATCTATCTGATGAACGAATCCTTCTGGGATGTCACACGGCTGGAGGGCATTGAATACGACAGGGAGCTAACTCCCAACCTGAACCGGCTGAAGCAGCAGGCGGCTTACGGGTACTGCTTTTCACCGTCGTATGGCGGCGGCACCTGCGACGTGGAATTCGAGGCCCTTACAGGCTTTTCACTGGAGCACCTTCCCTCCGGGGCAAAGCCATACCAGCAATATGCAACAAAGCCGCTGCCCGCGCTGCCGCAGCATTTGAGGGCGCAGGGCTATGAAACGCTGGCCGTGCACGGGTATGGCCGCAAGTTCTGGAGCAGGGATACCGCTTACCCGAACCTCGGCATCGACACCTTTATCGCTCAGGAGGATTTCGTCTCGCCCGATACGCGCCGCGGCTTTATTTCAGACCATGCCATGACGCAGCGCATCATCGAAGAGTATGAGGCCCGGGCGGAGGCTGGGCCGCTGTTCATCCATGCGGTCACCATGCAGAACCACACCACATATGATGAATCGCGCTATCCGGAAAGTGAGCTGGTGAATATCATAAAGCATCCCGGCCTTTCGGAAGAGACACTGAGCCAGCTTCGCGATTTCGCCACCGGTGTGCACGAGGCAGACGCCGCGCTGGGCGAGCTTATCGCATATTTCGAGCAGCGGAAAGAACCCGTCATCGTGGTGTTCTGGGGCGACCATTTCAACCCCGTGGGTAAGGGAAGCGAGCTCTATGAAAAGACAGGTTTCATTGAGCCTGGCGACAGCTCCACCATGCACCTGCGCCAGACGGACCTGATCATTTGGAGCAATTACTATGACGCCAGTGTAGACCTTGGCACAATTGCAGCGTATGAGATAAGCCCTGTGATGATGGATTTGTACAGCCTTGATATGCCGCTGTGGTTCGAAAAGCTGGCAGAAGAGCTGCCTGTGCTGCGGGCGCGCACGCGCGGCGTCACGGTAGAGCCGGATTCCAGCCTTTCTGAAAGCATGACGCCCCAGCAAGGAGCACTGTTCAGCGAGAACTGGCTGATACAATACGATTTGATGTTCGGTAAAAATTACTGGCCAGAGCAGGGAGGGGCGCCACAAGGAAGCTCTGAATAAGCGGGATGCGCAGGCAAAGGCCCTGCCCAAAATGAAGGATAGTGAATTTTTTTGCTGTGGGGCGAAAAAAACCTTGTAATCAAAATGGCCTTGTGCTATACTAATACGGCAATACGCACGCATTGCTTTGGTTCATTGTGCCCTTCGGGGCAACGGGCTTTTTTTGTTCTTCATTGCCCAGCAGATAATCCACAGAAACCCCGAAATAGGCGGCAATTTTAGAGAGGGTGTCGGCGGACAGAGACTGCTTTCGGCCCGCCTTTAAGTCAGTAATTGCGCCGCGGCTGATGCCAAGTTCATTGCACATTCTGCCGGGCTTGATTCCTTTGCCTTCACACAAATGAGAAATTGTTTCATACAAGTTGTACATGTTCAGGTACCTTTCTTGTGCACGATGCCAAAAGTACATTAAAAAGTGCAAAAATGCATTGACTTGTACTTGAACAGGTACTATAATGCAACTGTAACAAGTACACAATTACGTGCTTTTATTGTTCGGCAAATTCATATTAGTACGCAATTAGGTACTTGTCAATATTAAAATAGAAGGTGAGGTGGTAATTCGT
Organism: uncultured Eubacteriales bacterium; assembly: GCA_900555795.1. Classification (GTDB taxonomy): domain Bacteria; phylum Bacillota; class Clostridia; order Oscillospirales; family Oscillospiraceae; genus Pelethomonas. The sequence goes on along the minus strand of USMP01000061.1, from coordinate 5,542 downwards.
GAAAGTGGCTAAATTGACAGGCTTTGGGTTGTGCGTAAAGACGGAGCTTCTTCGCCGGGGCATGAGCCAGAGTGAATTGGAAAGTATCGTTTCGAAGGAAACCGGGCTTTTTGTCGACAGTGGCTACATGTACAAAATACTTACCGGCCAGCGCAACCCGGAAAAAGTAATTGCCAGCATCAGGAAAATTCTGGACATACCCAATGATACTGAATAATGAGTACCATAAATTGGACTTCTAAAGAAAGCGAGGTGAAAAGATATGACCTTACGGCAACTGGAAAAAAGCATCCCCGCCATTCGGCGGCAGCTGAACAGCGGGGAAAAGAAAATTGTAATCATCGATGGCCCGGCAGGGCCGACAGGGAAAACCACAGCGATGCACGCAATGCCGGCATTCCAGCCTATGAGGAATATCAGGTTCTGCATATCACCGTTGGGCCTTCTTCGCCTTAAATACAGGCGATTGTTCCGAGACATTGAATGCCCAAACCGGCAAGAAATAAGCCGCCCGAAGGCGGCGGGAAGGAGTAAAGCAATGGAAAAGCGAAACACAGAAAAAATTAAGAGAATCGCCCTTAAACTATTTGAACAGCTCAAGGGCGAATGTGTAACGTATGAAGAAGGGCGCTGCATTATCAACGCTTTGCACGCCCGCCTTGAGCGCGCAGCAGATGATATGGTTATCAAATAAAAGTGTCGGGGTCGGTAATTTCCCGGTCTTTAATTTGAATCAGTTCATCTATACACTGGCTGTACCATTCAAGCATCTTGTGTGCAGCGTCAATTCCTGTTTCATATTCCTGTTTATTTTGTTCGGGAAAAGAATTTTTTGCGAGAGCGTCTATCATACGCGCTTGCGCATACGCTACACCCAAGTCATGACGGATTTTGTTTTTATCCATTTTTCCACTCCCTTTCCTTGCATATTGTAACACATTTTTCGGTGGTGGGGGAGTGGCAAATCAGAACTCAAGCCAGCGAGGGCGGGCAGAAAGCGAGGCGAGCGATATGATGACACCCCAGAATGTGATAAACATGCACGAGAGTTTATTTCGCGTGCTGCGAATGAAGGAGGAATATTCTGATAAGGAATTTAAGCTGGTGAGCGTTGAGCGCAGGCCGGGAAAGTGAGGATGAAAAATGTATACATATTTTGCCTGTATGGCACTGGGCTTTGCCCTGGGCGTGCTGTTCGCGGCGGCGGGCATTTGGAGCGACCGCCGGAAAGGGGGCGGCGGCAGATGAGTGAATATATCTCGGTGCTGCGCCGCCAGCCGGAGGACATCCTCTCTGAGATCCGGGAGTTGGTGGGGGAGGGGTACAGGGACATCACCCTTCTGGGCCAGAACGTGAACTCCTATGGCAAGGATCTGGCACAGCCCATGGACTTTGGAGATCTGCTCTCCGCCATTGACCAGATTCCCGGCACGTACCTGATCCGCTTTATGACCAGCCACCCCAAGGACGCGGGAGAGAAGCTGTTCGCCACCATGGCCCGGTGCTCCCACGTGGCCAGGCAGCTGCACCTGCCGGTCCAGTCCGGCAGCAGCCGGGTGCTGCGGGCCATGAACCGGGGCTACACCCGGGAGCAGTATCTGGCCAAGGTGGCCTGCGCCCGGTCCTTTATGCCGGATCTGGTGCTGACCAGCGACATCATCATCGGCTTCCCCGGGGAGACGGAGGAGGAGGCCATGGAGACCGTTTCCCTGGTCCGGGAGGTGGGCTACGACGCCCTCTTTACGTTTATTTACTCCCCCCGGCCCGGCACCCCGGCGGCGGCCATGCCAGACCCCGCCACAAGGGCGGAGAAGCAGGTCTGGTTCGACAAGCTGCTGGAGGCGCAGAATGAGATCTCCGCCCAGCTGCACCGGGCCTACGTGGGCAAAACCGTTCGGGTACTGGTGGACGGGGAGAGCGGGGACGCCAGATGGCCCCTCTCCAGCCGCACAAACGGGGGACGGCTGGTCCACCTTTCGGGGGACCCCGGCCTCATCGGGCAGTATGTGGATGCCCGGATCACCGACAGCAACACTTGGGCGCTGTTTGGCCAGGCGCCGGCCCAGGAGTGACCCGGCAGGTAAGCCGGGAGAATTCCGCGCCGGAGCGCGGAACACCCCCGTCCCTTTAAAAGAAAAGAAAGAGAGAAAAAGCCATGGCAGAAATGACCCCCATGATGCGCCAATATCTGGAAATTAAGGAGCAGAACAAGGACGCCATCCTGTTTTTCCGCCTGGGGGACTTCTATGAGATGTTCAACGAGGACGCCAGGGTGGCCAGCCAGGAGTTGGATCTGACCCTGACCAGCCGGGACCGGGGCAAGCCCGAGGAGGAGCGGGTGCCCATGTGCGGCGTGCCCTACCACTCCTGTGACGGCTACATTGCACGGCTCATCGCCAAGGGCTACAAGGTGGCCATCTGCGAGCAGACCGAGGACCCGGCCCTGGCCAAGGGCCTGGTCAAGCGGGACATCATCCGGGTTGTGACCCCCGGCACCGTGGACGCCTCCATGCTGCCGGGCTCCGGCGCCAACTACATCTGCGGCATCTACCTGGACGAGGAGACCGCCGGTCTCTGCTTCTGTGACGTCACCACCGGCAAAACCCACGCCACCGCCTTCTCCGGCGGGGAGCGCATGAACCACATTGCCAACGAACTGGGCCGCTTCTCCCCCTCCGAGGCCGTTTTGAACGACCAGGCCTACAGCCACAAGGAACTGCTGAGCCTGCTGAGGGACAAGTTCGGCTGCCGGGCCAACAACTGCGGCGAGCGCCGCTTCCAGCTGGACGGGGCCGCCCGGCTGGTGGAAAAGCAGTACGGCCGGGAGGCCGCCGCCGGCGTGCCCCTGGGGGGACTTCTCAGCTACCTCTACGAGACGCAGAAAACGGACCTCAGCCACATCCGGGACCTGGAGTACTACGAGGAGGGCCGGTTCATGGAACTGGACCTGGCCGCCCGGCGGAATCTGGAGCTGACCGCCACCCTTCGGGGGAAGGAGAAGCGTGGCAGCCTCCTCTGGGTGCTGGACAAGACCAAAACCGCCATGGGGGCCCGGTGCCTCCGCTCCTGGCTGGAGCGGCCTCTGCTGAGCGTCACGGCCATCAACCGGCGCCTGTCCGCGGTGGAGGCGCTGGTGCGGGACACGGTGAACCGGGAGGAACTGATTCTGGCCCTTACCGGCATCAACGACATGGAGCGCCTCATTGTCTACGGCAGCGCCGGCGGCCGGGACATGGCCTCCCTGCGGGCCTCCCTCCAGCGCCTGCCGGAGTTGAAGGCCCGGCTGGCCCCCTTCTCCGCCGGACGGCTGGGGGAACTGGGGGAGCAGCTGGACGAACTGGGGGACGTGTGCGGCCTCCTGTGCCGGGCCATTGTGGACGAGCCGCCCTTCTCCGTGCGGGAGGGGGGCTTCATCCGCCCGGGCTACGACAGCGAGGTGGACCGGCTCCACGACATCCTCTCCGGGGGCAAGGGGGTCATCGCCCAGGTGGAGGCCCGGGAGCGGGAAAAAACCGGCATCAAGAGCCTGAAGGTGGGCTACAACAAGGTCTTCGGCTACTATATTGAGGTGAGCAAGTCCTACTACGACCAGGTCCCCGGCGACTACATCCGCAAGCAGACCTTGGCGGGCTGTGAGCGCTACATCACCCAGGAGTTGAAGGATCTGGAGCACACCATCCTGACCGCCTCGGACCGGGTGGTGGCCCTGGAGTACGACCTCTTCACCCGGCTGCGGGAGACGGTGGGGGCCCAGATGGGCCGCATCCAGGCCACCGCCGCCGCCATCGCCGAACTGGACGCCCTGGGCTCCCTGGCCGCGGCGGCGGTGCAGTACAACTACTGCCGTCCCACCGTGGACGACAGCGGCGTTATCGAAATCCACGATGGCCGCCACCCGGTGGTGGAGCGGGTGCTGAAGGACAGCCTCTTCGTCCCCAACGACACCTACATGGGCCAGGAGGCCAACCGGGTGGCCATTATTACCGGCCCCAACATGGCCGGCAAATCCACCTATATGCGCCAGGTGGCCCTCATCTCCCTCATGGCCCAGGTGGGCTCCTTTGTCCCCGCCCGCTCCGCCCGGCTGGGGGTGGTGGACCGGATCTTTACCCGTATCGGCGCCAGCGACGATCTGGCGGCGGGCCAGTCCACCTTTATGGTGGAGATGACGGAGGTAGCGGACATTTTAAAGCACGCCACCTCCAGCAGCCTGCTGATCCTGGACGAGATCGGCCGGGGCACCAGCACCTTTGACGGCATGAGCATCGCCCGGGCGGTGCTGGAGTACTGCGCCGACCGGAAGAAGCTGGGCTGCAAGACCCTCTTCGCCACCCACTACCATGAACTGACGGAACTGGAGGACACCCTGACGGGGGTGAAGAACTACAGCATCGCCATCCGAAGCCGGGGGGATGAGTTGATCTTCCTGCGCAAGATCATCCCCGGCGGCGCGGACCGCAGCTACGGCATCGAGGTGGCCAAGCTGGCGGGGCTGCCGGACACGGTGGTAAAAAAGGCGCGGGCCATTCTCAAGAAGCTGGAGAGCGCCGCGGGCCGCGCCCCCCGGCTGCTGGCCGCCCCTCCGTCCGACCAGGTGTCCATGGAGGCCCTGGGGGAGGCGGAGGTCATCGACCGGCTCCGCCGCACCCAGCCGGACACCCTCACCCCCATCGAGGCCATGGGCCTGCTCTATGAACTGAAACAGAAGCTGCAGTAGCGTGAAAGGAGCGTGATGGCACCATGGCAAAAAAGGGCCGTTCCGGCTACATGACCACTCTGGAGCAGGTGCTGGGGGGCGTGTTTTTCGCCCTGTACCTGCTGGTGCTCCCCTTCGCCACGGACCCCCTGTTCCGGGGTCTGGAGCGGCTTTTGGGCTACGGACTTTCGGAGCACATCCGCAGCATGATCTACTACTATCTGCTCTTCGCCCTGACGGTGGTGATCTTCTGGAACTACCTGGGCCGCACCACCAGCTACTTTTTTACCTCCCTGTGGACCACCCTGGGGAACCTGGGGCTGGGGCTGGTGGCCTTCTACGGCCTCAATGAGCTGACCTACCGGCTGCTGGGGCTGCTGCTGGACGGGCGGACCAACCTCAATGACGTGACCATCTCCGCCCAGCTGGGGGACGCCCCCCGGAGCACCGTGCTCATTGTGGTGTTTCTGGCGCCCTTCGTGGAGGAGGTGCTGTTTCGGGGGTACCTCTTTGGGAACCTCCGCCAGCACAGCCGCTGGGCGGCCTACGCCGTCAGCTGCCTGCTCTTTGCCTTTCTCCACGTATGGCAGTTCGCCGTGGTGGAGCGGAGCCTCAGCTATTTCCTGCTGATGCTCCAGTATCTGGTGCCGGGCCTGGTGCTGGCCTGGACCTATGAGCGCAGCGGGACCCTGTGGGGCAGCGTGCTGCTCCACGGGGTGGTGAACGCGCTGTCCGTATGGCGGATGCTGTAAGGCGGCGGGGAAAAGGAAACCCAGAAAACGCTTTTTGCCGCGGCGCGGCACAGAAAGGAGGCCCCATGCCTCACATCCAACAACTCCCCCCCCA